>WQUP01000070.1 GCA_009782015.1 Endomicrobiia bacterium
CGGGCATATTTTTTAGTCCTTTCTCTATAGCGCAAGCGTGAATATTATTTTTGAATGAATCTTTGCCATACGATGATTTGACACTTTATGCCGTTTTATTGTATAATCCTCAAATCATGAATATAATAAATACAGTATATTTCCTATTTCAGTTTGTACATTACTCGGTTTGCTTAGGTTTGGTTATTGTGGTGCTGTTGCTGCAGTCAGGTAAAAGCGGCGGTATGGCGGGCATTTTCGGCGGAGGCGGTTCGGACCAGATTTTTAACGCGCCTTCAGGCATGGCTTTTATAAAAAAGCTTACTGTCGTGATGGCCTGCATATTCATATTTACTTCTGTCATGCTTACGAAGCTGTCCACCAGAATGAGCATGATGTCTATAGCAAATCAGCTCTCTAATATTCCGGTCTCGGGTCCTGTCGAGCCGGCTAATAAATAGGTAAACGCTGGGGTGGCGGAACTGGCATACGCGCACGTTTGAGGGGCGTGTCCTTAACCGGATGCGGGTTCAAATCCCGCCCTCAGCACCAAAACGACAAGTAATAAGTAAAAAGTAATAAGTAAAAGACAAAAATATTAAAAGATTTTTACCGTAGCGAATGAAGTTTTCAGATGAGGCAGTTTCATTACTTATTACCTGTTACTTATTACTTGTCGTTAACGCGGGTGTAGTTCAGTGGTAGAACGTCTCGTTGCCAACGAGAAGGTCGTGGGTTCAAGTCCCATCGCCCGCTTATAGATTAAACTCAAAGGCTTGGTTATGAACCGAGCTTTTTTTATTTACAACCATCAAAGACGGGACTTGAAGCCGACTTGAGCGCCCGCGAAGAGCGGGAATAAAGCGAAAGCGGCCGGCTTCGGAGGAAGCGCGCCAGCGCTGGGGGAGAAGAAGTCCCATCGCCCGCTCCATATTAGAAGCTCGAAAGTCCTGATTTTTTTCAGGGCTTTTTTTATTTGATTTTTGAATGCTTTTTTGAGTATCGTTAGTGTTGTAAAAGAAGCTTTAATATTATAGAATCTCTGCGTTATGGAAAAGGTTGTTTTAGTCGGCGTTCAGTCAAAAAATGTTACCGGGCTTGAGGTTGAGAACTCGCTTGACGAGCTTGAAAGCCTTTGTTTTACCGACGGCGCGCAGAGTATAGGCAGGATCATTCAAAAGAAAGATACGCCTGATCCCGCGTATTTTATCGGTCGAGGGAAAGCCGCGGAAATTAAAGAACTTGTTGAAGAACTCAATGCCGACGCGGTCGTTTTTGACGATTCGCTTAAGCCGGTGCAGCAAAAAAATCTTGAAGAGTTAATAGGCAGAAAAATAGTCGATAGGACAAGAATGATTCTTGATATTTTCGCTTTCAGGGCAAGGACAAAAGAAGGGAAGCTGCAGGTTGAAAGAGCGGAAATGACTTACCATATGGCCAGACTTGCAAATCAGGGCGTAAACCTGGACAGTCAGACCGGCGGCATAGGCACAAGGCGCGGTCCAGGCGAGCGAAAAATAGAAAGCGACAAAAGGCTCATACGCGACAGAATAGCCGAGCTTGACAGAGAAATAGCGAAAATCAAAGAAAGAAGAGATATACAAAGAAACGGAAGAGAAAACTCCGACTTGCCTGAAATTGCTATCGCCGGATATACGAACGCCGGAAAGTCCACGCTGTTAAAAACTCTTTCAAAAAGCAATGTTTACGCTGACGACAGGCTTTTTGCGACGCTTGATCCTCTTACGAGAAAGGTCAAGCTGCCCGGAGGCAGAGAAGTGCTTTTAACGGATACGGTCGGTTTTATCAATAAACTGCCGCATGATTTGATTGCCGCTTTCCGCTCAACGATGGAAGAGATACTGAGAGCAAAGTGTATTTTACACGTTATCGACGCCTCAAATCACAATAAAAGTAAGCACATAGAGACGGTTTTAAACGTCTTGCGCGAAATAGGCGGAGATAACATTCCGATGCTGACGGTTTACAATAAAGCCGACAGGCTTGATTTTCAGGAAAAGGCGATGCTTACAAAAGACGCGTATGTGATATCCGCCAAAAACGCGGAAGGCATAGACGAACTGATGAAAGCCGTTGAGAAAACAGTCATGCCGAAGCATGAGATACATATGCTGAAGCTGAAATACGGTTTGCAGAGCATAAAAGGCAGGCTTTACAAACTTGCGATTATAAAAAGCGAAAAGTACGATAAGAAAACTATGGAAATCATGCTTGAATGCTCGGAAGAAAATTGGAAAAAGATTAAAAATTTAATAAGAGCTCGCTAAAAACATGCATTTCTTGCGTTGTCATTGCGAGACGGAGCCCCCGATTTAGCCACTCGGGGATAAACTCCGCGACAACGAAGCAATCCGGAAAGCCGAACTCCTGAGTGAAGTCGAATGATCTCAGAAATAACGGTCTTATTGTCTAGATTGCCGCGCCCTTTCAGGGCTCGCAATGACGGCAAGAGGCAACGGGTTGATTTTTAGAGAGCCGCATAAGGTAAAACAAATGCTTAAAAAAGTCGCCATAGTAGGAAGGCCGAATGTCGGCAAGTCCACGCTTTTTAACAGGTTCATAGGCCGAAAAAAAGCCATTATACACGAAACTCCCGGAACCACCAGAGACAGAAACGATTACGAAGTGCTCTGGAAAGATAAAAAATTTATCGTTACCGATACGGCAGGCTGGAGCAGCGAAGAATCCGTATTCTCAAAAGAGATGGCAAAGCAGCTTGATACCGCAGTTCAGAAAGCTGACTTAGTCCTTTTTATCGTTGACGGAAAAACCGGGCTTCATCCGATGGACGCGCAGATTGCCCATCAGATAAGGCTGAGCGGGAAAAAAACGATACTCGTGGTAAATAAGATAGATACCCAGGCCGAAGAAACAAAAGGATACGAGTTTTACGAACTCGGTATTGACGACATGGTGTTTGTTTCGGCAAACCACGGAAGAAGCATAAACGATTTGCTGGACAAAGTCTGGAGCAGCATTAAGTACGACAGAAAGACTAAAAAAGAAGAAGAGCTTTTGAAAATCATTCTCGTGGGAAAGCCAAACGTCGGCAAATCGTCTTTTGTAAACGCTGCGGCAAAAGAAGAGAGAAGCATAGTGCACGATGCGCCCGGGACCACAAGAGACTCGCTGACAGTCCATGTGCAGCATAACGATAAAGATTATATGCTCATAGACACTGCCGGACTTCACAGAGGCAGCAAGGTAAAAGACGACATGGAGTATCTTTCGACGCTCAGCACCGATTACGCGATTGAAGACGCAGATGTCGCTGTTTTAGTCGCTGACGCTTCGCAGGGGATAGGCGAAACCGAAGTAAAAATCGCAAGGCTGCTTGTCGAAAAAAGAAAACCGGTAATAGTCGCAGTCAATAAATGGGATTTGGTTGAAGACAGGGAAGAGGCCGCAAAATATTTTGTCGAGCAGTTCAGGCAGAGAGTAAAATTTATGAACTGGGCCGACATAATTTTTATATCGGCAAAAACGGGCCAGAGGGTCGAAAGAATTTTTCAGGAAGCCGAGCTTGTTTACAAGCAGTACTGCAAGCAGATTCCCGACGGCGAGCTCAGCGACGCCGTAAACGAAGCGATAGCCAGAAAAACTTTTACGAGAAAAGGCAAAAGTTTAAAGATAAAAGAGTTTGCGCAGGTCGCAATAAAGCCTCCGGTATTTATTTTTTCGGTAAACGATTTGGAGCTCGTACACTTTTCATATGAAAGGTTTATGGAAAACTGTCTCAGGGAAAGATTCGGTTTTTACGGTACGCCGATCATTCTGAAGTTTAGGAAATATTTTAGAATAGCTAAACGACAGAGTGAAGAGTGAGGAGTGGAGAGTGAAGATACAATAGTCTTTACATTCCCCTGCTGTGTCTGTCATCCCGTGCTTGACACGGGATCTACGTAGAGATATGGAAATGGATTGCGGATCGGAGTCCACAATAACGATAATAAAATGGATTCCGGCTCTAAGGCCGGAATGACAACAAAAAAGATTAAAAAAATGCTTATAAAAATTCTATACATCATCGCGGCTTATTTTATTGGAGCGATTCCGTTTGCCTATATCATTGCTAAAGTATTCGGCGGGGTAGATATAAGAACGGTCGGATCCGGAAATCCCGGAGCTACAAATGTTTTCCGCTCTGTCGGCAAAGGAGCAGGCATAGCTACCTTTATTCTTGACGCATTAAAAGGATTTATTCCGGTATATTTTGCAATTTTTATAGACAACGCTTTTTCTTATTCTGTTGCCGTTGCCGCTGCGGCAATGATTGGCCACATGTTTACTATATTTTTAAAGTTTAAAGGCGGAAAAGGCGTTGCAACCGGATGCGGCGTGTTTTTGGCTCTCATGCCAATGCCTGCGCTTATAGCTTTCGGTTTATTCGTTTTGGTATTCGGCGCTTCGGGATATGTGGCTTTAGGTTCTGTCTGCGCAGCATTGTGTATGCCTTTTGCGGCTTATTTTACCGGATACGGCACGGAAGCGATTATCTTTGCTTTTGCCGCGGCGCTTCTCGTCATTTTTAAACACAGAAAAAATATAAGCAGGCTTAGAGCAGGAACGGAGTATAGGTTTAAAATATTTAAGAAAAAAAAGAGTTAGGAGTGAAGAGTGAGGAGTGAAGATACTGCAACAACACCATTGTCTTTGTCGTATCTTCACTCTTCACTCCTCACTCTCCACTCTGTCGTTAAAAAGGATAAATGATATGAAAATAACTGTTTTGGGCGCGGGTTCATGGGGAGCTACTCTTGCCGCGCTTTTGCTTGAAAACGGGCACGATGTAACTCTTTGGGAGTTTGATAAGCAGCGCGCGCAGGATTTGCAGTCAAGAAAAATCAAACCTTTTAAGGCGGGCGTTGATTTGCCTGAAAAACTTGTGATAACGAGCGATTTTTATTCCTTTAAAGACAGTAAAGGCATTTTGTTTGCCGTGCCTTCCCAATTTATGCGCTCAACCTGCGCGCTTTTAAAAAGCGAGGGAATATCTTTAGACGGAAAGCTCATAATGAGCGCGACAAAAGGAATAGAGAACAGAACTCTTTTGAGAATGTCCGAAGTAATAAATGAAGTTTTTCCCGGCACATACGAAAATATCGCCGCTATTTCCGGCCCCAGCCATGCGGAAGAGGTGTGCAGAAAGATGCCGACTGCCGTAACGTCAGCGTCGGTCAATTTGGAAACAGCGGAAAAATGCAGAGTTCTTTTTATGAACGAATATTTCAGGGTTTACAATCAGAGCGACATTATAGGCGTTGAAACCGGCGCTGCGTTAAAAAATGTTTTTGCTATTGCTTCCGGCATAGTTGACGGGCTTAAGTACGGCGATAACACCAAAGCCGCGATAGTTTCAAGGGGCTTGAAAGAGCTCGCCAGAATCGGCGTAGCCTTAGGCGGCAAAGAGCAGACTTTTTACGGGCTTTCCGGAGCCGGCGATTTGATGGTGACATGTTTTTCAAGACATTCAAGAAACAGAGCTGTCGGGCAGGCCATCGGCGAAGGCAAAAGTTTAAAAGAAGCTCAGGACAGTCTCGGCATGGTTGCCGAAGGCGTGGCAAACTCCGTAAGCGCCTACGAAATAGGGCAAAAGATGAAAGTGGAACTTCCGATAATAAACGAAGTCCATGCGATATTGTTTGAAGGAAAGAATCCTCTTGAAGCAGTAAACGCTCTGATGACAAGAGAACCGAAACACGAATAACTGCGAAATGCAGAGTGAAGATTGGAGAGTGAGGAGTGAAGATACGGCAAAGTCGTAAATTCCCATCCATCGGAGGGGTGGCAGAAAATGAAATTTTCTGACGGGGTGGTTGCAGTTGGCAGCAGACAAAGAAAATAACGGAACGAAAAATGAATAAAAAAAATATTGCGGATAAGCTGGCTAACATGCTCAGCTCGAAAAAAGAGGCTGAATCTGCCGTGGATAAAGTTTTCGACGAGATTTCTGCGGCTCTCAAAAACGGCGAGAAGGTAGTAATAACAGGTTTCGGAAGCTTTAATATGTTTGTGACAAAGACGAAAAAAGGAAGAAATCCGAAAACCGGCGAAAGCCTTCTGATTTCGCCCATGAAAAAAATAAGATTCAAACAGTCGAAAGAATTATTTAACGGCTGAGGATTAGAAGTTTGGAAGCTTGGAAGTTTGGCAACTACAAAAGCCTTTGCCGTTGCTAAGCTTCTAAACTTTCGCCATTAATAACGGAGCAGAAAAATGGAAATTCCTCCGATACCTGACAAAGAATATTTTACAATAGGCGAGG
>WQUP01000071.1 GCA_009782015.1 Endomicrobiia bacterium
CCAGGCACAGGAATGAGGCTTTTTCTCCAGATAGGCTGTATTCGAAAACGAGTGGCGGCCCCGGAGCCTGGAAAACATGGAATATTTACAGAAATCTTGAAGTCCCAAGAGACTTTATCGGGCAGGGGGGGAGAATTGACGAAAAGACCCCGCCTATTTTGGTAAGCATGGATGTTGAAACGGATATAAATCCTAAGCGGCAGGACGGGATGCTTAGTACGGTCCCCTATAAACTTGGAAATTTTCCTTTTAGCGAAACTCCAAGATATTTTAGGGTTACCTTTACAGGCTATACCGATGATTTGGCTGGGAATCATTATGAATCCAGGGTGGTACTCAACATGGTGCAAACCACAAGAGGCATAATCTGCCTCAGAAGCAGGCGAGTTTTGGCCTAGCGAAGGTTTGCGCGGGCGGATGATGCCGGCGTTTGACAAAAGGCAAGAAGATATGATACAACTAGCCTGTAAATTTTAACGCGCCGCAAAAAAAGCTTGACAAAATTGTTTTGTTTGTGGTACAATGGGCGCGCTTTAGTAAATGTTCTATCTTTTTTGATTAAGTTTTTAAGTCAAAGACAGTAAGATACCGTATGGTATTAAAACGGAACTTTGTTCCATAGGAACTATGTTCCCATCTTACCGAGACGAAGAATAAATTTTTTAAATTTTAAACTTCTCTCGCGGAGAAGTTTTTTTGTTTTTATCGCAAATTAAAAGTCGAGTTTACATATCAGGAGCAAGAAGATGCCAAATGTAAAGAATCAGCAAGAGGTAAAAAACCTGACTGAAAAATTCAAAGCCATGAAAGGCATGATATTGACCGAATATCACGGTCTTTCGGTAGTGGAGATTTCCGAACTTCGTTCGAAACTCCGCCCCCTCAACAGCGAGTATGCTGTCGTGAAAAACACGCTCAGCGCGATTGCCCTTAAAGAAGCGGGCATTGACGCCGGAGATAATTTTTCAGGGCCTACGGCTTTGGTTATTCAGAACGGCGACATTGTTTCGCCCGCAAAAGTCATTACGGAGTTTGCAAAAACCCACGAGAAGCTGAAAATCAAAGCGGGATTTATGGAAGGAAAGTTTATTGACGCCAAAATGGTCGAAACGCTTTCAAATCTTCCTTCAAAAGAAGTTCTTATCGCTAAGATGCTCGGCAGCATGAACGCGCCTATCACGGGCTTCGTAAACGTGCTAGCCGCAAATCTCAGGGGTTTAGTGACGGTCTTGGACGCAATAGCAAAGAAGCAAGCAGCTTAGAACAGCAGAGTGAAGATTGAAGAGTGCAGAGTTAAGATACGGCAAAGACAAAAACAAAAAATAAAAATGAATAGAGTTAGGTGTAGCGGAGGCGTAGATAAAGGTATTGCAGTTGCAGTATCTTCACTCTCCACTCTTCACTCCCCGCTCTGTCTTTAAACGGAGGATAGTAAAATGTCAGCATTATCAAAAGATCAGTTGATTGAAGCAATTTCCGGGATGTCGGTAATCGAGCTTTCTGAGCTCGTAAAAGCTTTGGAAGATAAGTTCGGCGTATCTGCAGCGGCTCCTGTAGCGGTTGCGGCAGCTCCGGCGGCAGGCGCGGCAGCAGCAGGCGCGGCAGCTGAAGAAAAGACTGAATTTAACGTTATACTTGCAAATTCAGGCGCTAACAAAATAAACGTTATTAAAGTTGTGAGAGAGCTCACGGGTCTTGGCTTGAAAGAAGCGAAAGACTTGGTTGACGGCGCTCCCAAAACCGTAAAAGAAAACGTTGCAAAAGCCGATGCGGAAAGCATGAAGAAAAAGCTTGCCGAAGCGGGCGCGACCGTAGAACTTAAGTAATATTCTAGGTTGTCATTCCGGCGAAAGCCGGAATCCATTTTGATATAAGCAATAAGATTAACGGCAAACGTGGATGCCGGCCGGAGTTTACACAGTAATGTCTAAATACGGCGCCGGTATGACAAACAAGGTTAGGATAATATAGAAAGGCAATCAAAAAAAGCATTAAAAAATCAATACGTAGTTGACAAATAATATTTATTAAGTATAATAAATATTTATTTGTCATTTGTATAGGCATATAAAGGCCGGCAAGTTTTTATTTACCGCGCAAAATAAAAAAGCAGGTTTAAAATATATGAATAAAGTCAACTTTGGCAAGATCGGAGCTCCGATAGATCCGCCGCTTCTTTTGAAGATGCAGAAGGATTCTTTCGCCGAGTTTTTGCAGCAGGACACGCCGCCTGAAAAAAGAAAATTTCAAGGGCTTGAAGGCGCTTTTAAAGACATATTTCCATTGATAAACTCCGATGAGAGTTTAGTTTTGGAATATGTCTCTTATTCTTTTGGCGAGCCGAAGTATTCGGTTGAGGAATCTATCGCCAGAGACGCCACTTACGCTCTTCCCTTAAAAGTAAAACTCAGGCTTATGCATAGAAAAGAAGACGGAAAAGAAAAAGAGTTGTCCGAACAGGAAGTCTATTTCGGCGACATTCCGTTGATGACAGATACTGCGACATTTATTATAAACGGCGCAGAGAGAGTGGTCGTAAGCCAGATTCACCGTTCTCCCGGCGTAATTTTTGAAGAAGACGAAGAAAAAAGAGTTACGGTTCTCGGAAAGCCTTTGTACTTTGCAAGGATGATTCCTTACAGAGGCGCATGGGTGGAGTTCGAGTTTGACCAAAACGGCATACTTTTCGTAAGAATAGACCGCAAAAGAAAAATATTCGCGACGACTTTCCTGCGCGCGCTCGGCTTTGAAACCGACGAAGAAATTTTGGGCTTGTTCAGAGAATCAAAAGAAGTGCAGCTGGATGCTCCCCCGACCCAGCTTGTAAACGAATATATAGCCGAAGACATTTATGACAAAGCCACGGGCGAAATCATAGCGGACGCCGGGAAAGATTTGAAAGAAGAGCTTGTAAAAAAACTCAAAGCCAAAGGCCTTTCTTCCGTTTCCGTGCTGAAAGACGCGACTGTTCTTCTCACGCTTAAAAAAGATACTATCAAAAGCCAGAAAGAAGCCGTAAACCATATATACAGAATTCTAAAGACCCAAGAGTTCATAATGCAGGAAAGGGCTCAGGGATTTTTGGAAGAGCTGCTTTTTAAATCCGTCAGAAGATACGATTTGACTACTGTCGGAAGATACAAAATCCTAAAAAAACTTGCCCCGATTTTTGAATTCTACGCAAAAAATTTCAAACTCGGCATTCCGGCTGAAAATAAGAGAACTTTGACACGGGAAGATGTTGTCGCCACAATGAAGTATTTGCTTATGCTTTACAACGGCGAGAGCGAATTTACGGAAGGCAAGCAGACGATTAAAATAGGTTTGGACGACATCGACCATCTCGGAAACAGAAGAGTGCGTTCTGTCGGAGAACTTTTAGAAAACCAGATAAGAATAGGCCTTGTCCAGATGGCGCGTCTCGTAAAAGAGCACATGAACAATCAGGACAAGTCCAACGTTACACCGCGTTCGCTTACCAACATCACGCAGTTTGTCGCGCAGATAAGAAAATTTTTCGGCACATCCCAGCTTTCGCAGTTTATGGATCAGATAAATCCGCTTGCCGAACTTACGCACAAACGCCGTTTATCTGCATTGGGGCCAGGCGGTCTCAATAGAAAAAGAGCGGGATTTGAAGTCAGAGACGTTCATCATACCCATTACGGTCGCGTATGCCCTATTGAAACCCCTGAAGGCCCGAACATAGGTTTGATAACTTCTCTCTCGACTTTTGCAAGAGTAAATCCTTACGGTTTAATAGAAACACCCTATAAAAAAGTTGAAAACGGCTCCAGCACCGATAAAGTGGAATATTTGACTGCCGATAAAGAAGACGAATTCTTTGTGGCTCAGGCAAACACTCCTCTTGATAAGAACGGCAAAATTCTTTCCGATTCCGTTCACGGACGCAGGTACGATTCGTTTATTTTCCAGCCTCCGAATAAAGTGGAGTACATGGACATTTCTCCGATGCAGGTTATATCCGTATCGGCTGCATTGATACCGTTCTTGGAGCACGACGACGCGAACAGAGCGCTGATGGGCTGCAACATGCAGCGTCAGGGCGTTCCGCTTCTTGTCAACGAAGTTCCTTTGGTGTCAACCGGCATAGAAGAAAAAGTCGCAAGAGATTCAGGCGTTGTAGTCGTGTCAAAAAATGAAGGCGAAGTGATGTCGGTATCTTCCGACGAAATACTGATTTATTCAAAGAGCGGAGAAGTGGACGTTTATAATCTCAGAAAATACGCGCGTTCTAACCAGGACACGTGCATAGATCAAAAACCTTTGGTAAAACTCGGCGACAGCGTTAAAAAAGGCCAGATTATCGCAGACGGCCCGGCGACTAAAAACGGGCAGCTGTCTCTCGGCCAGAATTTGCTTGTAGCTTTCATGCCTTGGGACGGATACAACTTTGAAGACGCGATGCTTTTGTCCGAAAGGTTGATTCAAGACGATAAGTTCACGTCGGTGCATATAAGAGAGTTCCAGACCGAAGCCAGAGAAACAAAAGGAAGACCCGAAGAAATAACAAAGGATATCCCGAACGTAGGCTCGGAAGATCTTTTAAATCTCGATGAAGACGGAGTTATAAAAGTCGGCTCGATGGTTCAGAGAGGCGATATCCTCGTAGGCAAAACTGCTCCGAAAGGCGAGCAGCAGACTACTCCGGAAGAAAGGTTGCTCAGAGTTTTGTTCGGCAAGAAAGCGGAAGACGTTCAGGACGCTTCCTTGAGAGTTCCGCCCGGAATATCTGGAAAAGTCATAGCCGTAAGAACTTTTGTCAGGCTTGAAAAGCTTACCGACAAAGAAAAGAAGAAAAAACAGGACGAGATGCGCGACGTTTATGAAGCGGCGAAGAATAAGCTGCGCAAAGACAAAAAAGAGCAGCTTGCCGGCGCGTCAAAATCCGAAGCTTCAAAGATAGAAACGTTCTACAAAACCAGAGAAGAAATATTGAAACACAGCTACGAAGCCGAGAAGGAAAGATTTAAAAAAGGCGACGAACTGCCGGTTTCCGTAAACAAAATAGTAAAAGTGTATATAGGTTCAAAGACGAAAGTTCAAGTCGGAGACAAGCTTGCGGGAAGACACGGAAACAAAGGCATAGTCGCAAGGATTCTGCCGGTTGAAGATATGCCGAGGCTCCCTGACGGCACGCCGGTTGACTGCGTTCTTTCTCCGCTTGCAATACCTTCGCGCATGAACGTCGGACAGCTGCTTGAGGTAATGCTCGGGTGGGCCGGAAAAGAGCTCGGCACCCAGATGATAACTCCAGTGTTTGACGGCGCGAGCGAAGAGCAGATAAAAGATTACGTTCAAAAAGCAAAAGACCAGATAATAAACAATAAGAAAAAAGATTTGTCGGCAAGAGGCCTCAAAGGAAAAGAGCTGGAAGAGGCGCTGGCAAAATTTATAGAGGAAAGTCTTCCGACAAACGACTGCAAAGTGACGCTTTACGACGGCAGAACCGGCGATCCGTTCATGGAAAAAGTTACGGTCGGCGTGATGTACGTCATGAAGCTCAACCATCTTGTCGAAGATAAGATGCACGCCAGGTCCACCGGCCCCTACTCGCTTATTACGCGCCAGCCTTTGGGCGGAAAAGCGCAGTTCGGCGGACAGAGATTCGGGGAAATGGAAGTTTGGGCAGTCGAAGGTTACGGAGCGGCGCACATACTGCAGGAATTTTTGACTGTGAAATCCGACGATGTTGACGGAAGAGTTAAGATGTACGATTCGATAATCAGAGGCGAGTCGATATCGGAACCGGGTGTGCCTGAGTCGTTTAAAGTTTTGGTCAGCGAGCTTAAAGCTTTGGGGCTTAACGTTGAGCTTCTCGGCAGCAAGGATGCGGACAAACAAGAAAAAACCAAAGGTGCGAGTAATAAAAAATGACTAAAATAAATTTTCAAAACCAAAAGAAAAAAGCAAGCGCTCTCAATTTTACCAACTTTGACTCAGTCAAAGTTACAGTCGCAAGCCCCGACCAGATAAAGTCGTGGTCTTTCGGCGAGGTTAAAAAGCCCGAAACGATAAACTACAGAACTTTCAAGCCCGAGAGGGACGGATTGTTTTGCGACAGGATTTTCGGGCCCACAAAAGACTGGGAATGCCATTGCGGCAAATATAAGTACATCAAACACAAAGGCACCATCTGCGACAGGTGCGTAGTTGAAGTTACCGAATCGAAAGTCAGAAGGGAAAGATTCGGGCATATCGACTTAGCGGTACCGGTTGCACAT
>WQUP01000072.1 GCA_009782015.1 Endomicrobiia bacterium
CTCGCCTCAGGATGACACCTTTGGTGTCATTTTGCTCAAACAACCGGATTTGAATAATCCGCAAAAACCCCACGCTCATAGACGCGCATAATGCGGCAACAGCGAAAGACACGTACAACGGCAAACAACAAAGACAGATAAAAATATGACAAAAAAAAGAAACAACAAATTCATTACCTATCAAATTTTAAAAAAGTCGCTTTTTGACGCTTTTAAAAAGCTGAGTCCCGCTTACATGATAAAAAATCCCGTCATGTTTGTCGTTGAGGCCGGTTTTGTTTTGACGGCTGCGCTGGCCTTGTTTCCGGATATTTTCGGGAAACAGCCGCATTACATGAGGCTTTACAATTTTATTGTCGCTCTGATTTTATTTGCGACCATAATGTTTGCCAACTTTGCCGAATCAGTAGCAGAAGGCAGGGGAAAAGCGCAGGCGGAAAGCCTTAAAAAAACGCAGAAGGGCACAAAGGCGAGAGTGATAAGGGAAGACGGCAGCGAAGAAACGGTTGATGCCTCTTTTCTGCAAAAAGGCGATATAGTTTTGGTAAAAGCCGGAGAAGTCATACCCAACGACGGCGAAGTGATCGAAGGCGTAGCGTCTGTCGACGAGTCGGCCATTACCGGCGAATCCGCTCCTGTTGTGAAAGAAAATCTCGGAGATTTTTCTTCCGTAACCGGAGGAACTACGGTTGTAAGCGACTGGCTGAAAATACAGATCACGTCCGCTCCGGGCGAATCGTTTCTCGACAAAATGATAGCCATGGTTGAAGGTTCTTCTAGAAAAAAGACGCCGAACGAAACGGCGCTCAACACTTTGCTCGTGAGCATAACGATAATTTTTCTCATAGTAATATCATCGCTCTATCCCATAGCGCTGTACTCTGGAATAGTTATACCGGTCTCGACGCTTGTCGCTTTAACGGTGTGCCTTATTCCGACTACAATAGGCGGATTGCTGTCGGCTATAGGAATAGCCGGAATGGACAGGGTCGCGCGGTTCAACGTCATAGCGCTGTCCGGCAAAGCCATAGAAGCGTGCGGCGACATAGACACTATGCTGCTGGATAAAACAGGAACCATAACTTACGGAAACAGGCTCGCTGCCGATTTCACGCCGTTTGAAGCCCGCAGCGTAAACGAACTCATAAAATACTCGGTCGCGGCTTCTTTAAAAGACGATACGCCGGAAGGCAAATCCATAGTCGAGCTAGGGCAGAAACTCGGAGTTGAGATCACGGAAGAGAAGTATATCTCCGCCGGCTTTATACCCTTTTCCGCGCAGACGCGCATGAGCGGCATCGATATGGCCGACGGAACAAAAATAAGAAAAGGCTCTTTCACGGCGCTTGAGGCGCACATAAAACAGCTCGGCGGAAGCGTTCCAAAAGACGCGGCCGAAAAAGTCAACAGGATCGCAAGACTGGGAGGAACTCCCCTCGGAGTAAGCGTAAACAGCGAGATGATAGGAGTCATCTATTTAAAAGACACTGTCAAACCCGGACGCGTGGAACGTTTTGCGCGCCTGAGAGAAATAGGCATCAAAACTATAATGTGCACGGGCGACAATCCGCTTACGGCGGCTACAATAGCGCAGGAAGAGGGAGTAGACGTTTTTATTTCGGAGTGCAAACCCGAAGATAAAATCGCCGCGATAAAAAAGGAACAGGCCGAAGGCAAGCTTGTCGCCATGACCGGCGACGGAACAAACGACGCGCCTGCGCTTGCTCAGGCGGACGTCGGCCTTGCGATGAACTCCGGCACCGCGGCCGCAAAAGAGGCCGCGAATATGATAGACCTCGATTCAGATCCGACCAAGATTTTAGAAGTGGTCGAGATAGGAAAACAGCTTTTGATCACCAGGGGCGCGCTTACTACTTTCAGCATTTCCAACGACGTTGCAAAGTATTTTGCGGTTATCCCGGCTTTGTTTATGTTCATGATCCCTCAGATGAAAAGCCTAAACGTCATGAACTTATCTACGGCAAACAGCGCCGTGATCTCGGCTTTGATATTTAACGCCGTCATCATTCCGCTTTTGATCCCGCTGGCTTTAAAAGGCGTCAAATACAAGCCGGCAAAACCGGAAAAGCTTCTTTTGAAAAATATCGCCGTTTACGGAGCCGGCGGCGTCATAACGCCTTTTATAGGAATAAAGCTGATAGACATGGCAATCTCCCCGCTTCTTGCGGCGGTTGGGTTGTAATACTGGGTCGTCATTGCGAGCGCTGAAAGGGCGTGGCAATCTAGACAATAAGAATGCCGTTTCAGTTAGCTTTCCGGATTGGGTTTCTCTAAAAACCCAAGAATCCTGTCATACCGGAGCGTCTTTGTCCGGTATCTGCAGTTTTTTGTCGTCAGTAAAATTTTACGGCAGATCCCGGACTACTACCTTCCGGGATGACAAGCAGGGGTTTTTAGAGAAACCCGATTGCTTCGTCGTCGCGTTGCTCCTTCTCGCAATGACGGCAAAAATGTTCCCGCAGGAGCGGGATATAACAATGAACTACTTAAAAAAACTTAAAACCGTTTTGTCTCTGACGATCTTTCTTTTGATCGTCTGCGGACTTATTTATCCGGCGGCAATGGCGCTTGCCGGGCGGCTGTTTTTTCACAGGCAGGCAGACGGAAACTTGATTTACGTCAACGGAAAAGCCGTCGGATCGGAACTTATCGGCCAGGATTTTACCGGCCCGCAGTTTATGAAATGCCGTCCGTCAGCGGTTCGGTACAACACTTATACGGCCGAAATGAAAGAAAGCGGCGAGTATAAAGGCGTGAGTTCAGGTTCCGGCAATCTTGCGCCTTCAAATCCCGCATTGAAGGCCAGAATAAACAAAGACGCCGAAAAATTCGTTTCGGAAAATCCCTCGGTGAGAAAACGCGATATCCCGGCGGACATGCTTGCCCAGTCGGGCTCCGGTTTGGATCCGCACATTTCGCCGCGCGCGGCAGCAGCGCAGATCCCGGCAATCTCAAAAGCTTCGGGAATTTCCGAGCAGGAACTTGCAAAAATAGTCGATAAAAATACGGAGCGAAAGCTCCTGGGAATATTCGGCGAAGAAAGAGTCAACGTGCTGAAAGTAAACTTAGACATCAAGAAAAAATTAACAGCGGCTCTCCATTAAAGACTTTAAGGACCTTAAGGACTTTAAAGACCTTAACGATTGTCTCACGGGAGAAAACAAATGAGCGATCCTGTCAAAAATGCAAAAGGAAATCTGAAGATTTTTTTCGGTTTCGCGGCGGGCGTAGGCAAAACTTACGCGATGCTTGAAGAAGCCCAGGCGCTTTTTAAAAGCGGCGTGGACGTTTTGGTCGGCTACATAGAGCCGCATACGAGGCCTGAAACCATGGAGCTTCTGGAAGGGCTGCCGGTTCTTGCGACAAAAAGCATAATTTACCGCAACATCAAGCTTCAGGAGCTGGATACCGACGCGGCTTTGAGGAGAAAACCGCAGCTAATTCTCGTGGACGAGCTTGCCCATACAAATGCCGCAGGGCTTCGCAATAAAAAACGCTACCAGGACATAGAGGAGCTTCTCAACGCCGGAATAGACGTTTTTACGACCGTGAACGTGCAGCACATAGAAAGCCTCAACAACACGGTCGAAGACATCACAAAAATAAAAGTGCGCGAAACCATACCGGATTACATTTTTGACCAGGCCGATAAAGTCAGGCTCATAGACATAGAGCCTGTCGAGCTTTTGAAGCGCATAGCCGACGGAAAAGTTTACAGGGCCGAAAGAGCCGAAACGGCCATGGCGAATTTTTTTACGGTGGACAATCTCAACATGCTGCGCGAGATCGCGCTGCGCAAAGCGGCCGATAAAATAAGCAGCGAGACCGACGAAAAACTTTACGCCGATAAAATGCCGAGCAATAAATTTCTCGTCTGCATAGGCCCTTCGCCGTCTTCCGCAAAATGCATAAGGTGGACAGCAAGGGCTGCCGACGCTTTTCACGTGCCCTGGGTGGCCGTATATGTCAGAACGGCCGAGAGCGAGCAGTTCGACGAGAAACAGAAAAAGAATATAGACTTTAACATAAACCTTGCCGAAAGGCTCGGCGCGGAAGTAGTCACGCTCACCGGCCACGATATAGCCTCAACGGTTGCCGAGTATGCAAAGCTTTCGAGCATCACAAACGTCGTAGTAGGAAAAAGCGGCGCGATAAAGCGCATGTTTGAGCAGTCGCTCAACGATAAATTTATAAAGCTGCTTCCTAACGTCGAGATACATATAGTCGCAAACACAAATATCGTCCGCGCTTACCGCAAACCCGTGCGTTTGCTGCCTTGGCAGCAAATTTCCTTTTCTTCGGCAGACGCTCTTAAAACCGCGTTTTTTCTCGTCGCGGCGACTTTGCTTTCATGGGTCCTCAGGGAACTGCATGTAGGCGCGCATAACCTTATAATAGTTTACATTTTGTCGGTGCTCGTTATTTCAAGAAGTACGGCGGGATACGTTTACGGCATAGCCGCATCCGTGCTGAGCGTGATACTCTTCAACTTCTTTTTTATGGAGCCTTATTTCACGCTGCGTTCCATACGCGCCGATTCTCCGATAACTTTCTCGATAATGTTTATAGTGGCGATCGTCACAAGCGCGCTGACCGCACGCATACAGACGCAGGTAAAGCTTGCGGCGGAAAGGGAGCGCAGGACTTCCGAACTTTACGAAATCAATAAAAAACTTATAACGACGAGGGGAGAAAGCAACATCGTAGATCTGATAAACGAATATATTGTCAAACTTTTTTCCCGTTCGGTTATTTTTTATACTTCAGAACCCGAGCCAGAAAACGACGACAGCGGTTTTATACTTCTGGCGGACGACGGAACCGAAAAAGCCCTTCTATATTCCGAAAACGAGTCTGCCGTAGCCGAATGGGTATTCGTAAACCAAAAGCCTGCCGGCTCAGGCACGGATACTTTGTCCGGCGCAAAAGCTTTTTACGTTCCCGTAATTTCACAGGGAAAAGTTTTGGGGGTGTTTGGCGTTTCGTGCGTGCAGGGAGAGCTGAGCCACAACAACCGCCTGTTCCTGCACACAATAGCTTCGCTGGCCGCGATGGCTCTTGAGAGACAGATTCTTTCAGACGAACAAAAACAGGCGACCGTTGACACGGAAAGGAAAAAAATAAAAAAGAATCTTTTTAAATCCATATCCCATGACTTGTACAAGCCGCTTACGGGCATAGTAAACGTGAGCTCGATGATTTTGGAGGACAATTATTTGTTCGACAAACCTTCCCATGACAAACTCATAACAAAAATCAAAGACGATTCGCAGTGGCTTATACGCATAATCGAAAATCTCACGTTCGTGACTAATTTAAGCGACGATAAATCCTCGGTCAAAAAAACGCGCCATGACGTTGAAGATATAGTTTCCGGAGCCCTCGGATACATAGAGAAAAGGTATCCCGGCAGAAACGTGGCCGTAAAAATTTACGACAAGCATCTTATCGTTGCGATGGACGGACCGCTTATAGAGCAGGTTATAATCAATCTTCTCGAAAACGTGTTAGACAATTCCTCCGGCGACTCCGCGGAAATCGCCGTGCAGAAAAAAGGCGACAATGCGGTGTTTGAAGTCGTGAACAATTCGGAAAGCATATCCGACGCCGAGCTCCACTATCTTTTTGACGGCGATAAGATAACGGCGGATATTCCGGAAGACGGGCTCGGGCTTTTTGTCGCCAAAACCATTATCGCCGCCCACAACGGAAAAATAGAGATAAAAAATAAAAACGCCGGCAGCGCGCTGCAGTTTTCGCTGCCGCTTTAGCTGTGCTGTCATTGCGAGGCGGAGCGTAGCGACAACGAAGCAATCCAGAAAGTTAACAGAAACAACAATTGTATTGTCTAGATTGCCGCGCCCTTTCAGGGCTCGCAATGACGGCAAAATACAATAATGGATAAAATTCATGAAAAAAGGAAGCGCTCCGCTGACTTTGGGCACGGCGGGCATAAGCAAGCTGCTCATAGAATACTCGATTCCGGCGGTCATCGCGATGACCGCCGCGTCTCTGTACAATATCACCGACAGCATTTTTATAGGCCGCGGCGTCGGCGCCAAAGCTCTTTCGGGGCTGGCGGTTACATTTCCGATTATGAACCTTTCCGCAGCTTTCGGAGCCATGGTCGGCGTCGGCGGAGCCGCCCTTTTGTCGCTGAGGCTCGGACAGAAAGATTACGAATCCGCAAACCGCATTCTTGG
>WQUP01000073.1 GCA_009782015.1 Endomicrobiia bacterium
ACCGGAGACGGTCTCTTGAGCGCGGTGCGGCTTCTTGCGGCTTTAAACCGCGAAAATAAAACGATGTCGCAGTTTTTAACCGGAGTCGAAAAGTTCCCGCAGATTTTGGTAAACAGAAAAGTTGCGCAGAAGATTCCGCTTGAAAAGCTTCCGGAATCGGTCGCGCTTATCGGAAATTATGAAAAAGAGCTCGGCGCCGAAGGCAGAATACTCGTCAGATATTCAGGAACGGAAAATCTTTTGAGGGTTATGGTTGAAGGAAAAGACGCGCAGCGGATAAAAGCGATTGCGGATGAGATAACAGATTCTATAACGGCGGAAGTTGAGAAGTTGGGAAGCTGAGAAGTTGGGAAGCTGAGAAGTTGAGCAGCGGCGAAAACAGCGGAAGCTGAGAAGTTGGGCAAAAACAAAGACTTTTCTGCTGTTGCTCAGCTTCCCAACTTCTCAGCTCTCTCAGCTTCTAAAAGGTAACCATGATAAAACTCGGCGTAAATATAGACCATGTGGCTACGATAAGGCAGGCGAGGCTTGAAGATTTTCCGAGCGTAATCGCCGCTGCAGCCGCGTGCGAAAAAGCCGGCGCCGACAGCATAACGGTTCATTTGCGGGAAGACAGGCGCCACATTCAAGACAGCGACGTGTACGGCTTGAAAAAAAACATGCGGACAAAATTGAATCTCGAGATGGCCGCAAGCGAAGAGATAGTAAAAATCGCGCTTGACGTAAAACCCGACTTTGTCTGTCTTGTTCCGGAAAAAAGGCTTGAGCTTACCACTGAAGGCGGGCTTGACGTTGCCGGACAGAAAAAGAAGCTTGCGGCAATAACGGAAAGGCTTAAAAAAGCCGGGATTGTCGTCAGCATGTTTATAGACGCAGACGCCGCTCAGGTTGAAGCCAGCCGCGCGGTAAACGCCGATTGCGTCGAGCTGCATACCGGAAATTACGCAAAATATTTTAAGGAATACGGAGCCGAATCAAAAAAATTTCTGGATGAAGCCGGGCGGATACGCAAAGTTTCGGAGCTAGCTGTAAAAAACGGCCTTATTTTAAACGCGGGGCACGGGCTTGACTACGATAATATCGGGCAGATATGCCTCATACCTCAAATGAACGAATTTAACATAGGTTTTGCGATTATCGCAAGAGCGGTTTTTGCGGGGCTTGAAAATGCGGTCAGGGAGATGAAGGAAGCTATAGCCAAACGGCAGGCAAACGCCGCCACTTCCGGATTTGCCTGATTTTTTTCTCTTGCGGAGTCGGCAGTTACTTTAACGGCGGATAAAAATTATATTGTTGCAGGAACTAGAAAGAGGATAAATCATGGAATATATTATATGCAAAAATTACGAAGAAGTGTCGCTTTTAGGGGCGGCTATTTTGGCAAAGCAAATCAATAAAAATCCAAAAAGCATATTGGGTTTGGCCACAGGCTCGACTCCCGTCGGGATGTATAAAAAGTTGGTAGAGATGCACAAAAAAAGCGGGCTTGACTTTTCGGAGGTTAAAACGTTCAATCTCGACGAATACTATCCGATAAAAAAGAGCAACGACCAGAGTTACGATTATTTCATGCGGGATAATCTGTTTTCGCACATCAACATCAAGAAGGAAAATATACATTTGCCCAACGGCGAAAGCTCCGACCCCGATAAAGAATGCGCCGCTTACGAGAAAATGATTGCAGACGCCGGCGGAGTGGACATACAAGTATTGGGTATCGGCGTAAACGGACATGTCGGTTTTAACGAGCCTGAAAACGAACTTAAACTTGCGACCCACCTTACCGGCCTTACCAAAAACACTATAGAGGTCAATTCGCGTTTCTTTAAAAAAATCGAAGACGTGCCGACAAAAGCGCTTACCATGGGAATGGGAACAATTAACAAGGCAAAATCTATTCTTTTGCTGATTACCGGCAAAAGCAAAGCTCCGGTTGTCAAAAAGCTCTTTTCCGGGGTTGTTACAACCGCCGTGCCGGCCAGCTTTTTGCATCTTCACCCCGACGTTACCGTTCTTTTGGACGAGGCGGCCGCAGAACTGTTATGAACATAGGCATAGACATAGAAGAAGTCAAACGATTTGAAAAATACGTGAAAGATAAAGACTATCTTGAGCGCGTGTTTGCGGAAGATGAGATATCCTACTGCATGCCGAAAAAAAATCCCGCGCAGCATCTTGCTGCGCGGTTCGCCGCAAAAGAAGCCGTCTGGAAAGCCTTAAGCACAAAAAATAAAAAACTCGCAATTACGGACATTTCCATAAAAAACACACAGTCCGGCAAGCCTGAAGTTTACATCAAAGGCAAAAGGTACAAAAAAATAGACGTGTCTCTTTCTCATGCGGATAAGTATGTAGCGGCTGCGGCGATAGCATTTTAACGACAGAGTGAAAAGTGGGGAGTGAGGAGTGAAGATACGGCAAGCAGCTCCTTCGCCCCTTGCGGGAGAGGGCGCCAGTCCGAGGAATAACGAGGACGAGTCTGGCGCGGGCGCGAGATGTGAGCGCCCCGGATGGCACGAAGTGTCGGGGGAGGGGTATAGCCTTGTCTTATGAATAAACAAGATATAAAAAATTTCACGGCAAAATTAAAAAGAGATCCTGAAAGCCATAAGTATGATTACGGGCATGTTCTGGTAATCGCAGGATCAAAAAATATGCCCGGTGCAGGCGTGTTGTGCTGCAATTCGGCAATGCGTTCTGGGGCTGGGCTCGTAACTTACGCGGTGCGGGAGAGCTTTTTGAGTTCGGCTTGCGCCATGTCAAAGCCGGAAACGATGTTTTTTGTTTATAAGACGGCGGCCGACATATTAAAATTTATAAAGAGCAGAAAAGTTTCATCCGTTGTAATCGGCCCGGGACTTGCAGCAGATTCAAAGCTGCGCTCTTTTATCTTAAAAATCATAACATCGGTAAATATTCCGGTAATTTTAGACGCTTCAGGAATTTCGGCGTTTAATAATGATTACGCGGGTTTAAAAAAGGCTAAAGCAAAGCTTATTCTTACTCCTCACGCATGCGAATTTTCAAAACTGACAGGCATGTCTGCGCCGTCATTGCGAGCCCTGAAAGGGCGCGGTAATCCAGACAATAAAACTGTTGTGTCAGCGAGTTTTAAACACTCCGGATTGCTTCGTTGTCGCTGCACTCCGCCTCGCAATGACGACAAGGAATCTGCCGTTAAGGAATTTGCCAAGAAATGTAATCTGATTTGTTTGTTAAAAGGTCGCAATACTATAGTTTCCGACGGTGAAAATACATATATAAATAAAACCGGCACTCCGGCTATGGCTACCGCCGGCAGCGGAGACGTTTTAAGCGGCGCGATTGCGGCGTTTGCCGGCATTAATCCTGATTTATTTGAAGCGGTTAAGTTTGCGGTTTTTATACACGGTCTTGCCGGCGAAATATCCGAAAAAGACAAAGGCGCTGCCGGCGTAATTGCAAGCGATATATCGGAAAACATGTGCTACGCCGTAAAACAGCTAACAAAAGAGTGAAGAGTGAGGAGTGGAGAGTGAAGATACGGCAACTGCTCTGGATTGCTTCGAAGGCTTTGCCGTCTCGCAATGACGACAAAAATCCTTTGTCGTATCTCCACTCTCCACTCCTCACTCTTCACTCTGCCGTTAAAAAGGGGGGTAAAATGAGCATAGACAGCGAAATCATACGCAACAGAAGGCATATACATAAGCATCCCGAGCTCAGCGAATGCGAGTTGAAGACCGCAAAGTTTATCGAAAGCAAATTAAAAGAGCTCAAAATCCCGTTTAAGCGCATAACCAAAACAGGCATAGTAGCGCTTTTGAAAGGCGCAAGTTCCGGCAAAACAGTTGCTTTGCGCGCTGATATGGATGCTCTCCCAATACAAGAAGACAATAAGCTTGACTATAAATCCGTAAATCCTGAAGTTATGCATGCTTGCGGGCATGATGCTCATACGGCTGTTGCGCTTGGCGCGGCCGCTCTCTTATCTAAAAAGAAAGACAGCTTAAAAGGAAACGTGAAGTTTCTGTTCCAGCCTGCAGAAGAGACTTCCGGAGGCGCGGAAAGCATGATAAAAGCGGGAGCTTTAAAAAATCCCGAAGTCGATATAATTTTGGGGCTGCACGTGTGCCCGTGGCTTAAGAGCGGGATGATAGGCATAAAATACGAAGAAATGATGGCGGCGATAGACAAAGTTAAGATTGAATTTGAAGGGGAAATTGCGCACGGCGCTTATCCGCATCTGGGCAAAGACGCGCTTGCCGCGGCGGCTTATTTTATAATCTGGGCGCAGACAATAGTTTCAAGAGAGATGAATCCAGTGGAGCCTTCTGTTATAACTTTCGGCAAAATCAAAGGCGGCGACGGATACAATATAATATGCGAAAACGTGTCTATAGACGGCACTGTCAGGACTTTTGACGCCAAAGCAAGAAAGCTTATAAAAGAAAGCATTCGCCGCAAGCTTAAAGCTCTGGAAATTTCGTCCGGCGTAAAAAGCCGGCTGACGTATGAGAACGTCGGCAGCCCTCTTATAAATACCAGAGAAATTACAAAAATGTGCTATAAAACCGCCAAAGAGTTTTACGGAAAGAAGAATGTGGAGATTTTAAAAAGACCCTCCATGGGCGGCGAAGATTTTGCCGAGTATCTGCATAAAGTTCCGGGAAATTTCGTTTACATAGGCACATCGAAAAACAAAGCCACTTCTTATCCGTGGCACCACAGCAACTTCAATATAGACGAATCCGCGCTTCCCAAAGCCGCAAAGTACATGGCTTATACGATTGAAAAAATTTTAGAAGGCAAGCAATAAGCAGCGTCACCGTCGATACTCGAATGCACTCTAATGCGGTCAGAGATTCTCATTCTTTACAAATCATTTATTATCGGATAAAATATTTTCAAATGAAATTGTATCACGGAAGCAATCAGATAATCGCAAATCCCAAATTGTTAAAACCTTCGCATCCTATGGATTTCGGGCATGGGTTTTATACTACGGCGAATTATTCTCAAGCTATTGCTTTTGCAAAAAAGGTTGTAATGTGGAGAGGCGGTGTTGCTGCGGTCAGCATATATGAACTCGATAAAATTCCGAAGGACTTTAAAATAACGATATTTAAAAAGCCTGATAAAAATTGGCTTGAATTCGTGGTAAATAACAGGCTGGGCAAAGTTTTCGAAAGCGGGTCACAAATTATTATAGGCCCCGTAGCAAACGACGACGTTTATAGAATAGTCGAGGGTTATGAATCGGGCGATTACACGGAATCGGAAGCTTTGAAACGTCTAAAAATAAAGAAGCTGTTCGATCAATATGTTTTTAAAACGCAGGAAGCTATAGACTTATTAAAATTTGCCGGAGATAAACATGTCAGATAAACAGTATTCGGTAATTCTTTGGCGTATATCTCAAAAATTGGCCGAACTTATAATGAAAACCTATAAAGTGAATTTCAGGCAGGCGGCAAAAATTTTGTTTACGTCAAAAACATATTTGATGCTTGAGGATGAGAGCAGCAAGCTTTGGCATTTCAGCCCGTTATTTTTATTTAAAGTTTTAGATAATGAGCAAAAAACAGGCTTATTTGAAATGCCGGAGGCAATACTTTGAAGAACTCGGATAAGTACGCGCTTCTGATATTGGAAAAATACAGAGTATTATCCGGGCTGAATTCGTCTGCGGTGTACGAGCTTTTTGAAAAAAAAGGTATTTTCGATTACATAGAGGACACATACGAGGCCTTGCATACTCAAGACACAAATTTAGTCGTGAAAGAAATTGCCGTATTGATAAAAAATAGGAAAAAGATATGATACCTATCAACAACATATGGGACAATGTCCCTACAGTACAGAGGACAAAGTCCTCACAGCACAGCACAGCACAGCACAGCACAGCACAGCTAATAACACCTCTCCTTTAGATGCATTGTTTATAAATTTGAAAGATTTGAACCGCTGTTTTCTGACAGCGGTTTTTTTCTTTTTGCCGGTTATGATGAGACTTAACGGAAAAAAAGGAGATGTTATTGTCTAGATTGCCGCGGGAACTTGGGACATTGTCCCTTTGTCCCATCGCAATAAGCGGAAAATAAATAAACGGAGGGAAAAGTATGAAGAAAATTGTTTTGGCTGTAATGTTGTTGGCTTGTTTTGCATTTGTTCTTGGGGCATGTTCAAAAAGCGGCGGCAGCAAAGG
>WQUP01000074.1 GCA_009782015.1 Endomicrobiia bacterium
TTCCTTCAAAGAAGCATCGGAAAGATTCAAAAAGTGGGCGAAATCTTTTGATGATTTTCTGCTTTTTCCTTCTGCAATATTTAAAGCTACTGAAACAATAGCGCGTTTAATCTGCGATTTCAGATTTAACTCTTCGGATCTTGGAAAATTGTTGGCTGCCGAATATATTTTCTTTATTAGCAATACTGATTCATTCCAAATTTCCAATTCTTTGTACATTGATGTTACTCCTGATGATATGATGCTAGGATACGAAGATGCCAAGCGAACTGCAAACCCTGTCGTTGCCTATCCTCTTCGCGTCCTCGCATCCTCGCGTCCTATCCTCTGCCGTTAAAAAATTCTTCGAATTTTTTAACGATGTATTCAAGCTGGTCTTTTCTTAAGCCCGGCCACACGCCTATCCAGAAAGTGGCGTTTAAGACCGTATCGGTGTTGGGGAGCATCGCGTATTCGGCTTCAGTGAGGTTTTTAGATATGAGAAGCTTGGAGTTTCTTATCCTCATTTCTATATTGTCATCCGTGAATACCGGCTGCCTTAGAAGATTGCCGGCAAAAAGCTGCCTTGTTCCTATGTTGTTGCTTTCGAGGAATTTGACCAGATCCATTTTTGAGAACTTATCGTTCGGCTTTACTGTTATTGTAAAACCAAACCAAGAGGCTTCCGCTTTTGCGTCAAGCTCCGGCAGAATCAGATAATTTTTAAAAGCCGGGGCTGAAAGCCCTTTATATAAGAACTGAAAGTTCTCGTTTCTTTTTCCGATAAAACCTTTGAGCTTTTCGAGCTGAGCAAGCCCGCACGCCGCCTGCCAATCCGTGATTTTCAAATTGTAACCCAAATGAGAGTAAACGTATTTATGGTCATAGCCCATTGGCATGTTGCCGAACTTCATATTGAATCTATTTTTGCAGGTATCGTCTTTTCCCGGAGCGCACCAGCAGTCTCTGCCCCAGTCGCGGTAAGACATTATTATTTTGTAGAGCTGCGCATCGTTAGTGCAAAGCGCGCCGCCTTCGCCCATGGTTATGTGGTGAGCCGGATAAAAACTGAAAGTGCCTATATGGCCTATTGTGCCGGTATATTTTCCGTCATATTTTGCGCCCAACGCGTCGCAGGAATCCTCAATGAGCCACAGGCCGCGCCTGTCGCAGATTTCTTTTACTTTGGAAAGATCAAAAACATTGCCGAGAGTGTGCGCGACAAAAACCGCTTTGGTTTTCGGGGATATTGCTTCTTCTATCTGAGAGACTGCAATATTGTAATTGCCTATTTCCACATCGACAAAAACCGGAATCAGTCCGTTTTGTATTATAGGTGTAACGGTTGTAGGAAATCCCGCGGCCACGGTTATGACTTCATCGCCTTTTTTAAGGCGCTTTTCGCCGAGTTTGTGCGACGTCAAAGCCGAAATCGCAAGCAGGTTTGCCGATGAGCCTGAATTTGTCGTCAAGGCATATTTGCTGTTTAAAAAAGAGGCGAAGCCTCTTTCAAATTGATCGTTAAAGCGGCCTGTTGTGAGCCACATATCAAGCGACGCGTCTATCATATTTTTAAGTTCGGCGGAACCCAAAACCTTTCCGGAAACGGCGACATACTTGCCGGTTTTTACATCCGGCTTTGCAACATTATAATAGAGTTCCGAAAGGACTTTTATGACACTTCTCAATAAATTTGCGGTGAATTTTTTCATTTTAAACTCTTTTTTGTCTGTCATTCTGAAGCGGCAACGCCGCTGAAGAATCTAGGCCATAAAACTTCCGGTCTTTTTGCCTGGATCCTTCGGGAACAAAGTTCCCTCAGGATGACGGCTTTTTTGAATACTCGGCTATCTGAGCATTTGAAAAAGCGGCCATGTCGGTACCGCCTTCATAGTAGTTTTTGTACCAATCTATTGTCTTTTTAACAGCATCTTCAATTGTATAAACCGGCTTCCAGTTTAGCTCAGCAGCGGCTTTGTCTATGCACAGGTGCAAAAGTCCGGCTTCGTGCGGATGTTCGCCCGCATCGATTTTATAGCTTCCCTTGCCCCAGGCCGATATAGCCTTTTTCACGACTTCTTCAACCGCAACCGCTGATTCGGCGTAAGGTCCGAAATTGTACGCGCTTGCAAATTTGACGTTATTTTCAAGCAGTTTTTTGCCAAGCAGAAGGTACCCGGAAAGAGGCTCAAGAACAAACTGCCACGGCCGCGTGGCTTTAGGGTTTCGGAGTATTATCTCTTTTCCTTCGTTTATCGATCTCACAAAGTCAGGAATAAGCCGATCTTGCGAAAAATCGCCGCCGCCTATTACGTTTCCTGCGCGCGCCGAAGCTACTGCCGTAGCGTGTTTTTTGCCAAACTCCGAGTTATTGAAAAAAGAATTTCTGTAAGATGCCGTAACAAGTTCGGAGCAGGCTTTTGAGTTGCTGTAAGGATCATACCCTCCGAGCTCATCCGTTTCTTTATACGATTGTCCGCTTTCCTTATTTTGATAGCATTTGTCGGTAGTAACGTTTACTACGGCTTTTATATTTTTGCATGAGCGGCACGCTTCAAAAAGATTTACAACGCCCATGACGTTTGTCTGATACGTTTCAAGAGGCTCTTTGTATGAGAGCCTGACCAAAGGCTGCGCAGCAAGATGAAAAACTATGTCCGGCTTAAAAGCAGCGATCTCTTTTTTAAGTTTATCAAAATCGCGGATGTCTGCTTCAACATGCTTCATTTTATTTTTCAAGCCGAGAATGTCAAATAAAGCCGGATCTGTGTCCGGAGCCAAAGCATACCCGCAGAGTTCCGCTCCCAGCGAAGCAAGCCATAAAGAAAGCCACGAGCCCTTAAAGCCCGTGTGCCCCGTGATAAAAACTTTTTTGTCTTTGTAAATGCCGAAATTCATAGGAAACCGATTTTCTAGAAATTATTTGCAAATGTACAGTAACAATGCCGATAAATTTAACATATTTTAAGAGATGTTTCAAACTTCGACGGCGGATGCATGGATGCGGGGATGCGAAGAAGCGAGGCAACGGCAAAAGATTTTATTGTCTTTTCGTTTATCCGTTACTCCGCCTCTTCGCATCCTCGCATCCATGCATCTTTTTTTATATAATCAGCTCAAATGAATCTCTCATACATACTGCTGCACTCAAGTCCCGTTCTTGCCGCAATAGCGGTTTTTGCGTATTTTGCCGTGGCTGCCGCGGTGACCGCTCATGTGCTTCTTCATAAAGATGACGTAAAAAGCGCGATAGCTTGGATTGCGCTTGTGTTCCTGTCGCCTTTTATCGGCGCGGCAATCTACATATTTTTCGGGATAAACAGGGTGCGCCGCAAAGGAGCGAAGCTTAGAAGGAAAGCCGGCATTCTTGATAATTTCACAAAACAGCAGAGGGCTGAGATTTACGATAATCTTTCCGTACAGAAAAAGCAGTTTATAAATTTCGGCATGAACATACACGGGCAGAGTTTTGCCGCGGGAAACAGCGTAGAGCCTCTTTACAACGGAACTGAAGCTTATCCCGCGATGATCGAAGCGATAAAAAACGCCAAAAAAGAGGCGCTTGTCGAAAGCTACATATTTGACAGCGACAGCGAGACCGATAAATTCATAGAGGCTTTCAAGGCTGCTGCCGGAAACGGCGCTTCCATAAAGGTTCTGATAGACGCAATAGGAACGCTGAATCCCTTTACCAGATCTATCGAGGCAAAGTTAAAGAGCGTAAAAGGGCTTCAATATGCAGTATTTCTTCCGCCGCGCATTCATATAGCCCTGCCTTTTGTGAACCTTCGCAACCACAGAAAAATAATTATTGTTGACGGAACGACCGCTTTTTTCGGCGGAATGAATTTATCTGCGGAGAATACGCTGGTTACTGATAAAAAAAACGGTGTGCTTGACGTTACATTTAAAATAGAAGGCGCCGTAATAGACCAGCTTGCGCAGGTTTTTGAAGACGACTGGGAGTTTGCGACCGGAAAAAACATGCACTCCTGCTCCGAGACCGCGGTTTACGGCGAGAGCGGTAAAATAGTCGCCAGGGTAATTCCGGACGGGCCGGACAACAAACTGAGCAAGATAGAGCTTCTGCTGCAGTGCATGATAAACGAAGCCGAGAAAAAAATTCTGATTGTAACGCCGTACTTTCTTCCGGAAAGCGGAATTCTTACGGCTTTGGAAATGGCGGCAATGAAGGGCGTGCACGTCGAAATAATAATCCCTAAAAAAACCGATCATATTCTTATGGACTGGGCTATGGAGCCAAACTTCGCCCGCCTTCTTGAAGCAGGCGTGAAGATTTACATGACTCCGCGGCCGTTTGACCACAGCAAAATATGCGTTATAGACGACGGCTGGGTTTTCATAGGTTCTGCCAACTGGGACGTGCGCAGCTTCAGGCTCAATTTTGAAGCCGGCATGGAAATAATAAGCGCGGAACTTGCCGGAAAGCTTACTGCCGCTGCGGAAGAAAAAAAGAAAAACGCAAAACGGGCAAAAATCGAAGACAGCTTGAAACTTCCGGTTTTAAAACGCCTGAGAAACAACGCGGCGAGGCTGCTTACGCCTTACTACTAGAGTGAAGAGTGTAGAGTGAAAAGTGAAGATACGGCAACAGCGACAACAAAGTCTTTGTTTTCCTTTTATTAACAATTGTCTTTGTCGTATCTCCACTCCCCACTCTGCCGTTAATTGACTTCCATAGTCTCATTAATGTAAAATTGACGCATGAAAAAATCAATCATTTTTCCGTTATTTTTATGTTTTTTAATTTGCGGCGGATGCGTTTCGGCGGCGAAATATGACGCCGTAAGCTCAAAGCTTGAGCAGTCTCAAATGCTTCAGGCGCGGCTCAAGCAGGAGAATGCGAAACTCGGCGCCGAAGTGAAGAATCTCGAATACAGAAACAACTATATGAACGGCGCGATTTCCGGTTACGAAGAAAGAATAAATACGCTGGAAAAAACTCTTAAATCTTCCAACGACGCAAAAATCCGCATGATAGCTGAACTTGCGGCAACGCGGCATTCGCTCAGAGAAAAGATCAGCATGCAGGAGATTGAATTGAAAGGATTGAATGAGCGCAACTACAAGCTCATTAATCAGCTTGAGACGCGCCCCGCCGAGACAAACAAAGATGAAAAATGACACGGCGGCAGGAGTTTTTACAGAAATCCTATAATAAATAAAAATTGTCAGGAGGGTAAAAAAGTGAAAAGAATTATTACGTTGCTTGCCGTATTATTCGTCATAGGGTGCACTACCGTTCCGATTACCGGTCGGCGCCAGCTTTCGCTGGTTTCAGATTCTCAGGTGTCGCAGCTGAGCGCCCAGGAGTATCAGCAGACGCTTCAGAAGTCAACGGTTATTACGACGGGCGCAGACGTGCAGTTGGTGAGAACGGTCGGCGTCCAGATTTCAAAAGCCGCAGAGGCTTTTTTGAGAGACAGCGGGCTTGAGTCGGAAATTGCCGGTTATGCGTGGGAGTTCAACCTTATCAAAGAAGACCAAACCGTAAACGCTTTCTGTATGCCCGGAGGCAAGATTGTGGTTTATACGGGCATTCTGCCTTACACCAAAGACGCAACCGGCCTTGCGGTGGTTTTGGGACACGAAGTAGCGCACGCCATAGCAAAGCACGGCGCCGAAAGAATGAGCCAGGAGATGATTGCGCAGGGCGCCGGAACTCTTACGTCGATTTTAGTTTCAAACAAGAGCGAGCAAACGCAGCAGCTGGTTATGACGGCTTACGGTCTCGGCTCGCAGTACGGCGTACTTCTTCCCTACAGCAGAAAACATGAGTTAGAGGCCGACAGAATAGGCCTTATACTTATGGCAAGAGCGGGATACGACCCGAACAAAGCCGTCGCGTTTTGGCAGAGAATGAGCGCCGGCGGTTCTTCAACGCCCGAATTTATGTCAACGCATCCGTCGGACGCGACAAGAATAAACGATTTGCAAAAATATATTCCCGAGGCCATGCAGTACTACAAAAAGTGACGCGCTTTGTCGCGTCATCCCCGAAGGTTGTAATCGGGGATCCATGTTAACTACTGGATGCCGAGACGAGCTTAAATGACATCGTTCGGCAAGCATGCCAAAGGATAAATTTTAAAAACCATGAGCAAAATAAAAAAATTCCCATACACCGATATCTTAGGCTGGTCTGTTTCCCGCTACGACAGGTTTTCAAAC
>WQUP01000075.1 GCA_009782015.1 Endomicrobiia bacterium
TTCGCTTCCGAGGCATGCTTCTTCCAAAGAAATTTTATTGTCTCTTGCGTCAAAAGCGGCGGCCTGAACTAAGGCATACGCCGCTTCTCTTGAAAGCCCTTTGTCCACAAGCGAAAGCAGAAGCGTGCCGGAAAAAATCACGTCCTTTGTCTTATCTAGATTTGTCTGCATGTTCTGCGGATAAACGTTTAAACCGGACATTAGCGTCTGCATCCTGACAAGCATGTAATGCATGACAAGCGAAGCGTCCGGAAGCATAATCCTTTCCGTCGAAGAATGGCTTATGTCTCTTTCATGCCACAGCGCTATATTTTCCATTGCCGTCGCGGCGTATCCCCTCAAAAGCCTTGCAAGGCCGCAGATGTTTTCCGATATTATCGGATTTCTTTTGTGAGGCATTGCCGAAGAGCCTTTCTGCCCTTTAGTAAACGGCTCTTCCGCTTCCGCAACTTCGGTGCGCTGAAGATGTCTTATTTCAGTCGCAATTCTTTCAAGCGCCGCTCCCAAATGCGCAAGCGCCGACAAATATACGGAATGCCTGTCTCTGGGGACAATCTGGGTTGAGACGGGTTCGGGCTTGAGTCCCATCTTTTTGCAGACATACTGTTCGACTTTAGGGCTTATGTGCGCCATTGTGCCGACAGCGCCGGAAATTTTTCCGTAGCTCACGGCTTCTAAGGCTGTTTCCAGCCTTTTTATGTTTCTCTCGATTTCGCAGTACCATGACGCTGCTTTTAAACCGAAAGTCATAGGCTCGGCGTGCACTCCGTGGGTTCTTCCCATGACGGGAGTCATCTTATATTTTTTTGCGAGTTTTGCGATGATTGCGGCGAGTTCCTTTGTTTCCGAAATCAAAAGCAGCGTTGACTGGCGCAGCTGCGCGCCGGTGGCGGTATCCAATACGTCGGACGATGTCATGCCGAGATGCAAAAATCTTCCGTCCGGCCCCGTTGTTTCGACAACGGCGGTCAAAAAAGCTATGACATCATGTTTAACCGTAAGCTCAATTTCGTTTATTCTTCCGACGTTAATCTTAGCTTTTTTCTTTACGGTTTCAACGGCTTTCCGAGGAACTATTTTAAGCCCAACCATAGCTTCCGCGGCGTAGATCTCAACATCAAGCATCTGCTTAAATCTGTTTTCATCCGACCATATTGCTGCCATTTCCGGCTTTGTATAACGCGGTATCATTTTAACTCCCCTTTAACAGCAGAGTGAAGAGTGAGGAGTGAAGAGTTGAGATACGACCTCTGCTCCGGATTGCTTCGGAGATTTTGTCTTACAAAAAAGTCTCTGCTGTATCTCCACTCTCCACTCTTCACTCTTCACTCTTTTTTGTTATTATTTTCAAAATCGCTTCCGGATATATTTTGTGTTCGGCTTCCAAAACTCTTTTCGCAAGCGTCTGCGGAGTATCGTCTTTCAAAACATCGACTTCCTGCTGCGCTATTATGCTTCCGGTATCGTAGTTTTCGTCGGCAAAATGCACGGTAGCGCCTGATTTGCACTCTCCGGCTTTTACGACGGCTTCATGCACGTGATGCCCGTACATTCCCTTTCCGCCGTACTTGGGAAGCAGCGCGGGATGTATGTTTAAAATTCTTCCGGGGTATGCGTCAATGATATTTTTTCCTACGATTCTCATATATCCCGCAAGGCACACTATGTCGGCTTCGCACGATTTAAGAGCTCTGAGAATATCGTTGTCATACGACCGGTCGTCGCTGTAGTACTTCCTTTCAAAACAGGCGGTTTTAATCTTCTCTTTTTCGGCTCTTTCCAAAGCATAGGCGCAGACGTTGTTTGAAATCACAAGCACGACTTTGGCAATGCCCTTTAGAACGCCTTTTTTTGTTGAATCGACGATCGACTGCATATTTGAGCCGCCGCCGGAAACCAAAACAGCTATTTTTTTCATTTTGATGACCCGACTGTCTTTAGGAAGTTTGAGTTGGCAGATATGTTATTTCTTTTTAAAGAAATTGAAATCTATGTTCATGCCCGCATCGTCCATCTTTTGGGCAATTTTAAGCTCCATAAGCTCCCAAACATTGTCCGTCTCAAGAAAATTAAGCCCCGTAAAACTTTCATACAAAGGATCGATGTCTTTCGAATGCAGTATAAGCACATTTTTGCAGGAATATTTCGCCGACACAAATCCTGCCGCAATAAATGACTCGGGGTTCGGAAATTTTTTCCCGAGATATTCGTTTAAACCTTTCCACATGGTAATTACGTACGCGACTTTTCCGGATAAAAAGTCCGTATCGGCATCCATGTAATATATATTTCCGTTTATGTTCTGGTCGATAAGCACGGGCTCGTATCCCATCTTATTCAAAAATTTGTATATATTCTCGCTCAAAGCTCTGTCGTCAATATCTAACAGCAAAACCTTTTCTTTTTCTTTAACGGGGCTTGCTTTTGCGGGTTTTACGGGTTTGACCGGCTCCGCCGCCTTGACGGGCTGCGGAGGAACGGGCTGCTGGGGAACGGGCTGCGTGTCTTCCGTTTTGATTTCTATAATATTCGGGTCGTCGTCATCATCATCGTTATTTTCTTTGTTTTCCTCTTTTTCTTTTTTACTCTCTTCCTTAAGTTCTGCCTTAACGCCGCTATGCGCAGGCGCGGCTGCCTCAACTTTTATATCGGCTTTGTTTTCTTGAATCTCTTCTTTCGGCTCTTCTTCATCTTCCACTCCGAGCTCTTTCAGAATAGATTTAAGAATAAGCCCAGCCTGGTCAAGTCCTTCTATCCAGGCTTTTCTAAAAGCAGATTCGGTAGCAAAAATATCGAGTTTTTTTGGATAGTAATCGACTTTTTTAAACTCTCTCAGCTTAGGATACGACGATCCGAAAGTTTTCTCTATGAACGATTTAACTTCCTTCACCCATTTGATAAATTCCGAATCCTTGGGACCGCCCTTGTCTTTGAGAGCATCTGACTGACGGATGTAACTTTGCAGGGAATCAATGATTTCTTTTGTTTCCATTTCCATACCGCCTTATTTTTAATTTTTAAATTATTTCCACGCCTCTTTCGCCTTTTGCCACATATCCTATGGCTTTAGCGCCTTTAAAAAACTTTTTTACGGCGAGGGCTGCTTCCGGTCTCACTATAAGAACCATGCCTATGCCCATATTCAAAGTTCTGTAAATATCTTTTTCAGGCACTCTGCCTTTTTCTTTTATGATATTGAATATTTCGGGAACTTTCCAGGATTTTTTTTCGATTATAACCCTGCAATTAGACGGCAGGATGCGCCCTATTTTGTCATAAAAACTTCCGCCGGTTATATGCGCTATGCCGGAAATATTCTGTTTATTCGAATTGAATTTGCTTATTGCGGCTAAAATTTCTTTGACATAAATCTTCGTAGGCGCAAGAAGCTGTTTGGAATATTTCTTTAACTCCGCTGCGGAAAAAACTTTCCTTATCAGAGAATAGCCGTTTGAGTGCGGGCCGCTTGATGGAAGCCCTATCAGCACGTCGCCGGCTTTTATTTTATTTCCGGTTATCTCTTTACCTTTCTCCACTACACCTACCGAAAAACCCGCTAAATCGTATTCGCCGTCTTTATAAAATCCCGGCATTTCAGCAGTTTCGCCGCCGATAAGCTGTGAGCCTGAAACATCGCAGCCTTTTGATATGCCCTTTATGACTTCTTCGGCGCGCTTTACGTCCAGCTTTCCGCAGGCGAAGTAGTCAAGAAAGAAAAGAGGCTTTGCGCCGCAGCAGATCAAATCGTTGACGTTCATCGCCACCAAATCTATGCCAACGGTATCGTGCTTATTCAGCAAAAACGCAAGCTTAAGCTTTGTGCCAACGCCGTCTGTGGAACTGACCAGATTATATTTTGTGCCGGCAAGCGGGAACAACCCGCCGAAGCCGCCTATTTTAGGAAGTTTTTTCCTTATTCTTTTGACAAGCTCGTTGCCGGCCTCTATGTTTACTCCGGCTTTTTTGTAGGTAACCATTTCATTTCCGCCTATTTAATATGTGTTTAAATATTCAATTTTAGCGTCCGCACTCTATCAATAGATTGGAGAGTGAGGAGTGGGGAGTGAAGATACGGCAACTACTCTGGATTGCTTCGGCAACGGAGTTTACACTCAAGTGTCTTAATTGGGTGCCGCCCTCGCAATAACGGCTAGAAAGTCTTTGCCGTATCTTCACTCTTCACTCTTAACTCTTCACTCTGCCTTACTTGCGACTTCCCGGTTTTACCGGTTTTTCGCCGCTTTTGCACATCGGGCAGTCTTCGGCTTTATAACTTTTAACGTCAAGGCTCAAAAGAGAAAATCTCGGTACGCCGAAATTAACCTTTCCTGCACTTCTGTCAACAAGAGAAACCACGGCAACGACTTCCGCATCAAACTGCTTAAGCGCGTCTATAACTTCCTGCGTCGAAAGTCCCGTGGTAATAACATCTTCGGCCACAATCACTTTTTCCCCTTTTTCGACAGCAAAACCTCTTCTGAGGCTGACTTTGCCGTCAACTCTCTCGGTAAATACGGCTCTTACGCCCAATGCCCTGCCCGTCTCATGGCCTATGATTATTCCGCCCATAGCCGGAGAAACCACGGCATCTATTTTTATGCCTTTATCTTTTATCTGTTTTGCAAGAGCCTGCGCAAGCTTTTCGGCTTCTTTCGGATGCTGCAAAATCAGCGCAGACTGGAAATAAGTGTCTGAATGCAGCCCGCTTGAAAGCAAAAAATGCCCGTTTAAAAGCGCTTTATTTTTTTTAAACAAATCTGCAACTTCGCTTTGCTCCATTTCATTTTCCTTTTTAAAAAAAGACGTCATTGCGAGGAAGAAAACAAAGTTTTCTGACGAAGCAATCCAGAATTACAAGATATCGTCACACAAATCCTTCCAATCCGGATTAACACTTTCAATCAATTTCAATTTATCCTTTCTTGAGCCGCCTTTTATTTGTTTTTCCCTTTCGATAGCTTTTATTATACCGTCAAATATTTCGTAATATCCTAATTTGTCAGTTCCGTATTTCTTTGTAAAACCGTCAACTAATTTATTTTTATGCTCATATATTCTTTTAACAAGATTCGCTGTTACGCCCGTATATAAAGTTCCGTTTCTTTTATTAAACAAAATATAAACATAACCGGCTCTGGATTGCTTCGTCGGAAACAAGTTTCCTCCTCGCAATGACGACGCTACATATTATTTATGATCTCATAAATATTTTTTGCTGCAAGCGCCGGATCTGCCGCCTCAATAATGGGTCTGCCGACAACTATAAAATCCGCTCCTGCTTTGACCGCGGCTTCCGGAGTCGCCACTCTTTTCTGGTCGTCGTCGGTTTTTGCCGGACGTATTCCCGGAGTCACGACTTCAAAATCTTTCCCGCATTCTTTTTTTATAAGCTCTATCTCAAGCGGCGACGCGATTACTCCGTCAACTCCGCACGACTTGGCAAGTTTTGCTCTTCTTATTACTTCTTCGGGAGTCGTAACCTGGCTCGTAAGCACCGTTACAGCCCAAATTTTCGGTCTTCCTTTGACGGCTGCCGCTTCTTTCAGCATCTCTTCGCCGCCTATAGAGTGAACCGTAAGGCTGTAAACTCCCAAATCTTTTGCGGATTCCACGGAACGCTTTACCGTCGCCGGTATATCGTGAAATTTCAAATCAAGAAACACTTCTTTTCCGTTGTTTTGTATCATACTGATAATCTCTTTTCCTGACCGGAGAAAGAGTATGGGTCCGACTTTAAATATGTCTATGTACGGAGCCGTGTCTTTTACAAGCTTTTCGGCTGTCTTTAAATCAAAAACATCAAGCGCAAGAATGGTTTTCTTCATACGTGATATTATTGCAAAATAAAAAAAATACTTCAAATTGCAAGCATTTTACGCAAGCGTTTCTGCGGTTTATTTCGCGATTTTCCCTATTATCTCTTTTGCGGATTTAATATTTTTCTCTTTAAGCACGCTTTCAATGCCGCTTATTATGCTTATGAGTTTTCCCGACTCTACAAGGCTTGCGGTTCCGACGCTTACGCACGTTGCTCCGGCAAGCATAAACTCTACGGCATCCTC
>WQUP01000076.1 GCA_009782015.1 Endomicrobiia bacterium
AGCCACGGCTTTTCGCCTTCCGGACTGACCCATAAAAACCTTGCCTGCCCTTTCGGAAAGATCGGGCCGTCGAACTCGCCGAACATTCACGTATAGTCAAACCCCGAAAAACCTCTCAAAAAATTGTCGCAGATAGAAAAATATCTCGGACTGTTTGCCAGCATGTGGATCAAAGGCTGAGGCAGAGCCCTCGCGTCCTTCACCACAAGTTCGCCCGACTCGCTGTAACTCCAAATTTTTGACATTTAAAATCCCCCGTAACGACAGTTAACAATTAATAGTTAATAATGAATAGTTAACGGCATACAAAATTAAATATTGTTTTGTCGTACACTATTCACTATTAACTGTTAACTATTCACTGCCGTTTATATTACCAAACCTGCGCGTCTATCACTGCCGAATTTTTAAAATCAGTTTCAAATTCATCGCCGGCTTTTCCGGTAAAGCTGATGTCTATTCTGCCCTTATCGATTCCGGAATGCTCTAAAACTTTAAACAAAACCTGCGACCTCTTATATGAAAGGCTTTTCTGTTTTCCTGAAGACGCCTGTTCGTCTTCAGGCATGATTATCGTTATCTCATAATCGTCGTATTCGCTCACGGAACCGGCAAAATCTTCCGCAAGCTTCTTTGACGTTTTTGTCAGGGAAGTCTTTCTATCCGTAAAATTCACGGAAAGTTTTTTTGAATACGGCACTCTGTCGGAAGCGGCAAGCAGAGACGCCAAAAAAATTTCATTGCTTGAAAGCATGTCTTCTTTGCCGTTTGACGGAGCGACGCTCATTTTCGAAGCGCATCCGGCGCAAAAAGCGCACAAGGCAAAAGCCAAAAATGTTTTGTACAATTTGCAAATCCTCCGCATCCGTAGCGTGCCGGCACGCCTAAACACCAGAGGATTGTATAACTTTTCCGTTGATTTTTCAAGAAAACGGCGAACGCGCACGACAAACACATGAAAAAAAATGCCTCGACGACAATGCCATCGCCATGTGTCACCCTGAACTCGTTTCAGGGTCTAGTTTTTGTCATTTAACGACGAGATCCTGAAACAATCCCGTATTACGACCTTACGGGATGACACATTTGTCAACTGCAGACACAAGTTGTTCAGGACAGCCTTTTCATGCGTTTGTCGTGCGATAACGCGGCATGGCAATAGCATTTAAAAATGTGCTCCTTGTCATACCGACGAAAGTCGTTATGACAACAGGTGTGCTTTTTAAATGCGATTGCCATGGCATTCTCGCCGATACATTTTTTCATGCGTTTATAGTGTCCATACATCTGCCGTTATTGCCGTTGAAAACTTCCAAGCTCTCCAAACTTCTAAACTTCGGCGCGCATTGTGCATGCGGATTATTGACATTTTTGTTTACTTTATTATAGAATTCGCCTGTTATTCGCAATGCGAGCTGAAGCAAGAAAAGATGCATGTTGCATCAGCACACGGGTTTATCAATGAAGCGAATATACATATCTATAGTATGCTCTAAGGAGGCATCTATGAAGAAATTTGCAGCAGCATTGTGCTTTGCGTTTATGTTTGGAATCGTATCAACGGCCGTTGCCCAGGAATGCGCCGCGCCGGCAGCGACGCCTGAAGTAACTTCCGAATCTCAAGCGGCTCCGGAGAAGGCGGAAAAGAAGGAAATGAAAAAAGAGCGTAAAAAAAGCTCAAAGAGCAATAAAGGCGGGAAAAAAGGAGCAAAGAAGGGCGGAAAGAAAGGCAAGAAAAATGGAAAAATGAAACACGAAAAGGAAAACGAAACAGAGACTGAAACGACAACCGAAGCAAATACAACTGCTTCAGAGATGAAATAATACACACCTTTATTTAAAAGTTGCCGTTTGAGACCCGCGGTTGTTAAATCGCGGGTTCCGGCTTTTGCGTATTTATTTGATTGCCGATGCAATAAAAAATACGCATATTGCGTTAGTGCGTAAGTTATCCGCAAAGCGGATACGTATGTTTATAGTATGCTCTAAGGAGGCATCTATGAAGAAATTTGCAGCAGCATTGTGTTTTGCGTTTGTTTTTGGAGTAGTGTCAACAGCTGTAGCTCAGGAAAGCACGGCTCCGGCAGCAGCGCCTGCAGTAAAGACTGAGGCTAAAGCGGCTCCCGAGAAAATGGAAAAGAAAGAAGGCGAAAAGAAAGCTGCGCAAAAGAAAGGAATGAAGGCCGAGCACAAGAAAATGGAGAAAAAAGAAGGAAAGAAAGAAGGAAAGAAAGAAGAGAAGAAACAAGAAATGAAACAGGAAAAAGCCCCTGAAGCAGCTCCGGTTGCTCCTCAGGCGAAGTAATATAACTTTATTTAAAAGTTATCCTACAAGACCCGCGGTTATATAAAATCGCGGGTCTTGTTTTTTTGCGTATATTTGACTTTAACCAGTAAAAATCATAGAATACCTCACATGCCGACAATAAAAATCGATCATGAAAAATGTAAAGGGTGCAGCCTTTGTATAAAAGCCTGTCCTAAACAATGCATTGCTTTTTCAACGCAATTTAATAAAACCGGATACCATTGGGCAGTCCTTGAAAAAGAAGATTGCTGCACAGGCTGCGGCTTCTGCTACTTGGTGTGCCCGGACGTTTGCATTGAAGTTTACAAATAGAGGATTAGAAGATTAGAGGGTTGGAAGGTTGGCAGTTGCAGTTGTTTTTGCTAATCTTCTAATCCTCTAACCCTCTAATCTTCTTAAAAAGGTATAAATCATGTCAAAAAAAGAGTTAGTCAAAGGAAATATAGCTTTGTGCGAAGGCGCGATCGCTGCCGGAGTTAAAGCTTATTTCGGATATCCCATCACCCCCCAAAACGAAGTTCCGTCATACATGTCCAGAAAAATGGTTGAGCTCGGCAGGGTTTTTATTCAGGCAGAGTCCGAACTTGCCGCGGCAAATATGGTTTTGGGCGCAGCCGTAAGCGGAGCCAGAGCAATGACATCCTCTTCTTCCCCGGGAATATCTTTAAAACAGGAAGCGATTTCATACATGGCCGGAATGCAGCTGCCGGCGTTGATAGTAAACGTGCAAAGAGGCGGCCCCGGGCTCGGCAACATAGCCGGAGCGCAGTCCGATTACTTTCAGGCTGTCAAAGGCGGAGGCCACGGAGATTACCGCGTAATCGTTCTTGCCCCTAATTCCGCTCAGGAAATGTACGAAATGGCTTACGACGCTTTTGATTTGGCAGAAAAATACAGGACTCCCGTGATGATTCTCTCTGACGGAGTCGTAGGACAGATGATGGAGCCCGTAGAGTTTAACAGACCAGGTAAAAAAGAGTTTGAACCCAAAGACTGGTGCTTAAACGGCTGCAAAGGAAGAGAGCCCCTCTCGGTTCAGTCGCTTCTGATGCAAGAGGGCGCGTTAGAGCAGCACAACATTAAATTGCAGGCAAAATATAAGACAATTGAGCAAAATGAAGTTAAAATCGAAACTTACAAAACCGAAGACGCTAAAGTTATAATAGTCGCTTACGGAATTTCGTCAAGAATCGCCAAGTCGGCAGTCAAGCTTGCAAGAAAAGAAGGAATAAAAGCCGGACTTTTAAGGCCGAAAACGCTGTGGCCTTTCCCCTCCGAAGCCATTACAGCGCTTGCCAAAAACGGCGTAAAGTTTCTAGCTGTCGAATTAAGCCACGGCCAAATGGTTGAAGACGTAAGGCTTGCCGTCAACGGAAAATGCCCCGTTGAATTCTTAGGCAAAGCCGGCGGCGGCATAGTAACAGAGCAGGAAATAGTTCAGAAGCTGAGAAGTTGAGCAGCTGGGAAGCTGAGCAACAGCAACAAACTAAGGTCTTTTGTTTTTGCCCAGCTTCTCAGCTGCCCAGCTTCCCAGCTTCTAAAAGGATTTTATGCAAAAAATATTTTCAAAACCAGAAAGCTTAAAAGACGTTCCGATGTCTTACTGCCCGGGATGCGGGCACGGCATCATACACCGCCTTATAGCCGAATGCATAGACGAGCTCGGAATAAGAGAAAAAACCATAGCCGTGGCTCCGGTCGGCTGCGCGGTTTTCGCATACGATTACTTTAATTTTGACACTACGGAAGCTCCGCACGGAAGGCCTCCGGCTGTAGCGACCGGTATAAAAAGGGCAAACCCCGACAAATTCGTCTTCACTTATCAGGGGGACGGCGATATTGCCGCAATCGGCATGGCGGAAACGATTCACGCGGCAAACAGAGGCGAAAATATAACAATAATTTTCGTAAATAACGCCAACTACGGAATGACCGGTGGGCAGATGGCCCCCACCACATTGATAGGGCAAAAAACCGACACCACGCCTTTCGGCAGAGATCCGAAAAGAGAAGGCTATCCAATACATTTGTGCGAACTCCTTGCAACTCTTGAAGGCACAACATACCTTGAAAGAGTGTCGATTTATAATCCGCAAAATATAATAAAGGCGAAAAAAGCCATAAAAAAAGCCTTCCAGTGCCAGCTTGACGGCAAAGGATTCTCCCTTGTTGAAGTAATCTCAAACTGCCCGGTTGACTGGGGCATGACAACTCTTGAGTCAATTAAATGGACGGAAGAAACTTTTATAAAAACTTTCCCGCTGGGAGTTGTCAAAGACAGAAGCTGAGAAGTTGGGAAGTTGGGAAGCTGAGCAAAGGCAAAAAACTCTATGTATAAAAATTTGGAAATATGGAAGGAATCTGTAAGATTAATTAAAGCTATATACAAGGCAGCTGACACATTGCCGAGAAGTGAAGATTTTAATTTAAAATCTCAACTAAAAAGAGCTGTTATTTCCGTTGCCCTCAACATAGCTGAAGGAAAACGCAGACAATCTGCTAAAGATTTTGCTCATTTTTTAAACTTATCTATAGCTTCTTTATCTGAGGTAAATGCAATATTGGATATATGTCTAGAATTAGACTACCTCAAAAATATAGACGAATTTAACAACACTATAGAAATTTTATCAAAGAGAATTAACAAATTAAGAAATAAGTTGATAGAAAATAAATAACATTCAGAAGTTGAAAAGTTGTGAAGTTGAGTAACGGAAACAGGCAAAGTTTTTGTCTTTGCCCAGCTTCTCAGCCTCCCAGCTTCTCAACTTCTAGGAGTTATCATGCAAAATGAAATAATAGTTGCGGGGTTCGGCGGACAGGGAGTTTTGCTTGCGGGCGGGCTTTTGGCTCAAGCCGCAATGGAGCAGGGTTTGCACACTACGTGGTTTCCGGCTTACGGAGCGGAAATGCGCGGAGGAACGGCCAACTCCACGGTTGTAGTATCAAACGACGAAATCGGTTCCCCCCTTGCATTTCATCCGAACGCCTTGATAGCGCTAAACGAGCCTTCGCTGGATAAATTTATGCCGAGAATGATTGAAGGTTCGATAATAATCGCAAACTCTTCGATAATACCTCGGGACAGAGAATTTAAAATAAAACCTATTTTTGTTCCGGTAACGGATATTGCCGATAAAGAAATTAAAAACGTAAAAACAGCAAATTTTGTGGCAGTAGGCGCTCTCATAAAAGCTCTAGAACTCTATGCGGACGCAAACTGCGAAACCGGCGAAGCGCCGGCTCCGCAAAAACGAAGACAAAGCTCCGATGAAGAAGGCGACAACTGCGACTTGAACGAAACAAAAGTTCTCACTTTAGAAAGCGCTTTTATCGCGTGCGAAAAAGCTTTTTCGGCAAAACCCGAGTTTGTAGAAGTCAATAAAAAAGCCATTCAGGCGGGATACGACTACGTAAAGGCAGAGTGAAGATTGAAGAGTGGGGAGTGAAGATACGGCAAAGCCTTTCCGCTGTCATTCCGGGCTTGACCCGGAATCCATTTTTTAAATATAAAATACAGGAATAACTATGAAAATTCGTCCGGCAAAAGTAACCGACGTAAAAGAGATACACAAAATAGTGGAGTTTTACGCCGACAACAAAGAAATGCTTCACCGTTCGCTGAACTCCATATACGAAAATATTCAGGAATACATAGTTGCGGAAAACGAAGAAGGCAAAATCGCGGCATGCGGCGCGCTGCACGTTTCCTGGGAAGATTTGGCTGAAGTAAAAGCT
>WQUP01000077.1 GCA_009782015.1 Endomicrobiia bacterium
GGCGGCAGCCTTTAACGCGCCTCTTGCCGGAGCTGTTTTTGCTTTGGAAGAAATCTATAAATATTTTTCGCCCGTTGTTCTCATTTCAACCATGCTTGCGGCCGTTTCGGCCGATTTTATTACCGCATATCACCCTGCGGGCTACGCGCAGGATTGAATCTATAGTATCGGCCCCGTTTTACCGAAACGCATTTTGTCCATTGCGCAGTCTCCAGTCTATATTTCCCAAACCGGCAGCGCCAAAGTATTTTCGTTTAGAGGCAGAGGCGAACTTCTAAGGCAGATAACTGTGCCGGTTCCTACCTTCAATTTAAATTGGTTCAACAGCCAAAAATTTTTAGCGTCGCTTATTGCGGGATTAGCCGTTTTTTTGACTTCAATAGGATACAAAACTCCGCCTTCTTCTATAACAAAATCAATTTCCCTCTGTTCTTTGTCTCTATAAAAATAAATATTAGGCTCTTTGCCGTTATGCCAATAACTTTTTAGAATCTCGGCAAAAACGTATGTTTCTAAAATTCTGCCGTTCATATAGCCGGCCTCAAGAATTTCCGGGCTGTTCATTTTTGCCAAATAGGAGCACAAGCCGGTATCGAGAAAATAAAGCTTCGGTGTCTTCGTTATAATGTTTGAGGGATTTTTGTAATACGGCTCCAGCAATTTTACTATGCCGGATCTTTCAAGAACGCTCAGCCATGTTTTTGCGGTTCTTTGGTCTATTGCGACTTCTTTGCTTATATCGGCATAATTTAAAATCGTTCCGGTTCTTATGGCCGCCGACCGTATAAAGTCGTTAAATTTTAATTCGTTTCCTCTTATATTCAAATCGTTTCTTACGTCTCTTTCGATATAGGATTGCAGATATGACTTATAAAAATTATCCCTGTTTTCGCCCTTATGGACGACCAATCTCGGATAAAAACCGTCCAATATCATTTTGTATATGTCCATGAGTTTTCTGGGTTTTGAGTTTAATTTCATCATGCTCATAGACGGGATAAACGGTTTTGAATCAAGCGGCTTTTTTATTATTTCTTTATACGATAACCCCAGCAAATCTAAAATAGCGACACGCCCCGCAAGGCTCTCCGTAACGCCTTTCATCAACTCGTACTTTTGAGAGCCGGTAAGCCAAAAATCGCCGTCTTTTTTATGGGAATCGACATATATTTTTATGTAGGAAAACAGTTCCGGCGCATATTGAATTTCATCTATTATCACGGGAGGAGAATAACGCTCTATAAAAAGAGCCGGGTTTGTTTTTGCAAGCTGCCTGTCCTCAAAATTGTCGAGAGACACATATTTCCTGCCGGACTCTTTCATCAGATCAAACAATGTGCTTTTGCCCACCTGGCGCATTCCCGTAAGCAAAATTACGGGAAACATCTTCGATATTTTTTTTATAACGGGTTGCATAGTGCGTTTTAGCATGTGCAGCCACCTCCGATATTATTACATCTCAATGTAATAATATCAGACATTTGAAATATTGTCAACCGGCGGATTTGAGGCAGAGATGAGACGCATGCGCAGTTTCTAATCTGCTTCGCAATGCCAAATTGTTGGCATTGCTCTGTCAGCTTACGGCGATAAAAAAATCCGAACAAAAAAGTCCGGATTTTATTTCTGCAAGGCATAAACGGCACATAGCAAACTTGAATAATGATACGCGCCTGCGGGACATTGTCCCTTCGGCGCATGAGAAATGATACGTTGCCTTGCGGCAACATGATACGATATGTCCTTGTCTTTAATGTATCCGAAGGATACGTATCATGGGGACAACGTCCCCGTATCATTTCCAAGGGAAATATCATGTCCCAAAGGGACATATCATTGTAGTGTTGGCGCTGCCAACGGGATTTCCCTGCGGTAAAATTACTGACGGAATTTTCCTCCGGGCCGGGACTCGCTGTTTTTGCCTTTCGCAAGTTCTTTGAACTTGCTCAAACAAAAATTGCGCTCCGTCCTTCAAATCCCTTCGCAATGCCAAATTGTTGGCATTGCACTGTCAGCTTACGGCAAATAAAAAAGATTCCGGAAAATGCTTCCGGAATCTTCATATTTATCTGTTACGCTGCCAACGGGATTTGAACCCGTGATCTCCGCCTTGAGAGGGCGATGTCCTAAACCGCTAGACGATGGCAGCATTTGCATGCGCAGCATTTCCTGTTGAGATGTCATTATATAAAAAATACGGCTGGGGATTCAACGGCGATGCGAGGATGCGAAGATGTTAAGATGCGAGGTGACAGATAAACTGCAACTACAGATTGCGGATCGGAGTCCGCAATGACATCCATATTTTGCCGTTGCTTCGCATCCTCGCCTCTTTGCATCTTCGCATCTGCCGTTAAAAGTCCAAATCGATAAATTCCACGCTGTCGGAGTCTAGATTTATTACTGCCGCGGTTTTTTTGCCGTAGCGTTCGCCGCAGGCTTCGCCTGGGTTTAGGATTGCGGTTTTTCCCTGTTTTTCAAGGCTTGGCTTGTGCGTGTGTCCGTACAAAACGTAGTCATGGACATCGCCATGTCTGCCGTCCGTTGCCATAGCGCCGATGTTGAACGCTTTGTGAACCATGACAAAAAGTTTGCCGGAAACTTTAAACTCAAAAGGGGCTTCTTGAATCATGCCGAATTCAGAGATAACGTTTTCAAGTCCCGCGCGGTCAAAATCATTGTTGCCGAACACGGCTTTAAAGCCGCAGTTAAGCGCAGCAAACTCTTTTGCCGCGGAAAACGAAAAAATATCTCCGCAGTGCAGAACCAAATCTACGCTGCGGAGATTAAAAACTTTCACCGCTCTTTTTATTGAACCGATATTATCATGGGTATCAGAAATGACGCCGATAAGCATTTTAGGATGATAGGATGCGATGATGCAAAGATGCGAGGCAACAACACAGCAACAGCAGATTGCGGGTCAGGGACAATGTCCCTAAGCCCGCAATGACGAATATGGTCTTTGCCGTTACTTCGCATCTCCGCATCCTCGCCTCTTCGCATCTGTTTTTTAAACTGCCAGCACTTCTTTTATTTCCGGCACCGCGCTTTTGATTGCGTTTGTCACGCCGTACTGAAGAGTCATCGTGGCCATGGGGCAGCTGCCGCACGCGCCGGTAAGCCTTACTTTTACCGTGCCGTCTTCCGTAACGTCAACAAGCTCAACGTTTCCGCCGTCGGCCACAAGATGCGGCCTGACGTTTTCCAAAGCCGCTTCAACTTTTTCTTTTAAACTCATATTGTCCACCTCTCTTTTTCTTGTGTAATATGTGTCAACACGCGTTAATTATACCATTTTAATTATGCCGTAAAAAAACTGCGGATGCATTTATTAAAAATGCATCCGCAGAAAATTGCTAACTGCTCAAAAATTATTCGCCGGTTACGATTGTTGTCGCCGAAGTGTAACTTCCCCACAGTATGTTCATGGTTTTTGTATCGACGCTTTCGATTTTCTTGATATCTCCGTTTTTTGCCGCTGCGGCTATTCCGGAGTTTCCAAACGCAACTAAGCCAAGTATAGAATACGACGTTGCCTTGCCTGTTTTACTTCCTGTGGTTGTAGTAATAACTCTTGTCGCCGGATTCATAGACGTTACTCCGGTATAAATAAGTCCGGCCGGCCTTACGCAACCCGCAAACGCAAAAACAGCTAACATCAGCGCCAACGCTGCTAACTTTTTCATCATGTTTCTCCTTAGTTTATTTATTCGACGGCCTTTCAGAAGACGGCCGGCGTATGTTGACTTATTGATATTTTAACGCTAACGCTCTAAAACCCGCTTCCTGCGTGTTGACGGCAGATACGTCTGCTCCTATTTGTGCGGCGCGCCTTTGAAGCCGCTCTGCGCCGTTGTTCCCTTGCCTGTTTAAAGTATGTGCTGCGAGAATATTTCTTTAATCCGGATTAAAATTTCGCCGCCGCTTATTATTTTGTAAGTTCTGCCAAGCAGCGGGCCGGTGTTTTTAAATAATTCTTTTGCGCTGTTGCCGCGCTCGATGCCCATGCTTAAAATCTCTCTTCTTGTTTCCATGTTCTGTTTTTGAAGTATTCTGCCAATGGGAGTTTGAGACGCGTTAAGTTCTTTTTTTAAATTTTTGTCCAGCCTTTTTAACGGAGCGTAAGATTCGGCGAGGATTAGAGGAAGATTGTCTTTGTGAATCAAAATCACGCGGTAATTTATTTCGGCGTTCTTGTTTATTTTAAAAAATTTTGCGGTTTTGTTATCGGCTTTTATGATTTTCTGTTCCAAAACGCAGATCTGCGTTTTCCCGTATAAAACGTCCAAAATATCCGTTACGGAACCGTCCGTGGAAAGAAGAATTTTCTGAACTCCGGAAAGTTTTCCAAAGCTTTTTTCGAGTTTATTTATTTTGTCAAACAGATTTAATGCAGCCATTTTAAAATTGTCCGCCTATCAAGCAAGACTGTTATAATATCGTCAAAAGGCGCTTATTGATATTTTAACGCTAACGCTCTAAAACCCGCTTCCTGCGTGTTGACGGCAGATGTTCCGGCGCAACGGCATTAGTCATGAACGAATCTGGTTGCGGCAGCGCTGCTGCAGGCTGTTAGGATAAAGCCGAGTAAAGCCAATAAAACGAAAGACTTTTTCATCTTTCCTCAATGCCGAGCGCAGGACATATTAGACTACTTTTACGGGACGAAGTCAAAAAGTTAAACTTTTGCAAAAGTTTGCGCGGCAAAAAGTTTGCGTGGCAAAAAGTTTGCATGGCAAAAAGTTTGCGAAACCTTATTCATCCGCTGACAGTATTGTACGGCCAGCCGGAGATGCCGCCGAAATCGTAAACTTTGGTATATCCCATTTTAACCAATTCTCTTGCGGCGCCGGAGCTTCTGTTTCCGCTGCGGCAATAAACCAAGATAATAGCGTCTTTGTCGGGCAATTCGGCTAAAGCCCGATTTGCGATTTCATAGTTTGGTATTAAAACCGCGCCGGCGATGCGTCTTTCTTTAAATTCCGCAGCGGTGCGCACATCAAGCAGAATAAATGATTTGCCGGAATCCATAATTTCTTTCGCTTCTTTGGCGGATATTTTTTTATAGACGGCTTTTGCCGCGCCTTGCGCGGAATCCTTTTTTGAATTATCAGCGCAGCCTGAGAACGACAAACAAAAAAGCGCGGCAGCAATAAATACAGGCAGTTTTTTTATCATTTGGTCATCCTTTCAGCAGTATTTTTAATGAGGTATTTTGCCGTTGCCAAGCTTCCAAGCTTCCAAACTTCTAATCTTCTAACCCTCTGCCTTTGTCGTCATCCTTGCAGCAGTATTTTTAAACCTATCAATATCAGTATGACGCCGCCGGCAAGCTCGGCTTTGGATTTGAATCTTGTTCCGAACAATGCGCCGATTTTTACGCCGATCGCAGAGATCGCAAACGTGATAAATCCTATGAGAGCAACGGCCGGAATAATGCTTACCTGCAGGAAAGCAAAAGATATTCCGACGGCCAGCGCGTCAATGCTTGTGGCAACGGCCAGCGGCAGCATTTTTGCGGGAGCGAGAACATTTTCGCAGGCGTCAAACTTTTTATCTTTTTCAAAACTTTCAAAAATCATTTTAGCGCCGATAATAACCAGCAGCCCGAACGCTATCCAGTGGTCGTATGCGGTAATTTTATCGGCAAACTGCGCTGCAAGCGCATACCCTATCAGCGGCATAACGGCCTGAAATATGCCGAAATAAAGCCCCGTAATCAGCGCTTTTTTTACGGTAGTTTTTGCCGAAGCCAGCCCTATTGACACGGCTACGGCAAAAGCGTCCATGGAAAGCGCCGCGGCAAGAAGAAGCAGTTCAATAAAGCTCATTTTCCGTCCTCATCGGATGCATTGTTGTTTTTAGCCAGGCAAGAAATAAATGATAACTTATCAGCAGGATATCTTAAAGCGCGGATGGGTTCACAATCTGTACAACTTTCTCGCCACAAAGCACATAAAATTGCATTTTATAAGCAAGGTTAAGAAGTTTGCACCGATAAAGCCTTTTGTATCGGCAATCTTAGGCTAAGCGCCT
>WQUP01000078.1 GCA_009782015.1 Endomicrobiia bacterium
CAATAACAGAGAAGAAATCAAATCCGTTAACGCCGGAGATATCGCCGCAGCGGTAGGGCTCAAAAATACCAGCACCGGAGATACTCTCTGCGACGAAGCAAATCCGATAGCGCTGGAATCCATGACGTTTCCGGATCCCGTTATCGACGTTGCGATTGAGCCCAAATCAAAGGCCGACGAAGAAAAGCTCGGCGTGGCGCTCAACAGGCTTGCCGAAGAAGATCCAACTTTCAGAGTCAGAACCAACGAAGAAACAAACCAGACTATCATCGCCGGAATGGGCGAGCTTCATCTTGAAGTTCTCGTTGACAGAATGAGAAGAGAGTTCAACGTTCAGGCAAACGTCGGAAGACCCCAAGTCGCATACCGCGAAACAATAAGAAAAAAACAAGAAGCCGAATCAAAATATATCAGACAGACCGGCGGCCGCGGCCAGTACGGGCACGTTATTCTTACCGTTGAGCCTCAGGAACCCGGCAAAGGCTATGAATTTGTAAATAAAATCGTCGGCGGAGTAATCCCGAGAGAGTATATTCCGGCAATAGATAAAGGAATAAAAGAAGCGATGACGTCGGGCGTTTTGGCGGGATATCCCGTCGTTGACATAAAAGTTACGGTTATAGACGGATCGTTCCACGAAGTTGACTCGTCGGAAATGGCGTTTAAAATCGCCGGCTCCATGGCGTTTAAAGACGCCTGCAGAAAAGCAAGCCCCGTCATACTTGAACCTATAATGAAAACGGAAGTAATAGTGCCTGAAGATTATATGGGCGACGTTATCGGAGATTTAAACTCAAGGCGCGGCAAGATTTCAAGCATGGATTCAAGAAATAAAGTGCAGCACATCAAAGCGAACGTTCCTCTTTCAGAGATGTTCGGTTACTCTACGACGCTGCGTTCTCTCACTCAGGGGCGCGGTAACTACAATATGGAACCGTCGCACTACGAGGAAGTTCCGAAACAGATAGCTGACAAGATATTGGAAAAAACGGCAAAAGCTTAAACGGCGCAAGATTAGAAGATTGGAAGTTTGGCAACGGCAATATAAAAACAAAGTCGCAAAAATGGGAGTAAAAAAATGGCAAAAGAAAAATTTGACAGAAGCAAACCGCATGTGAACGTAGGAACGATAGGGCACGTGGACCACGGCAAAACGACATTGACTGCGGCGATAACGAAAGTATTAGGCGACAAGGGACTCGCGCAGTATATAACGTACGATCAGGTGGCAAAAGCGTCTGAATCGCAGGGAAGAAGAGACGATTCCAAAATCGTCACGATAGCAGTGTCGCACGTTGAGTATTCGACTGAAAAGAGACATTACGCGCACATCGACTGCCCCGGACACGCCGACTATGTAAAGAACATGATAACCGGTGCGGCGCAGATGGACGGTGCGATATTGGTAGTAAGCGCGTTGGATGGTCCGATGCCGCAGACAAGAGAGCACATATTGCTTGCAAGACAGGTGAACGTGCCTTCAATAGTGGTATTTTTGAACAAATGCGACGCGGTTGACGATAAGGACTTGTTGGACTTGGTAGAAATGGAAGTGAGGGACCTCCTTACGAAGTACAACTTCCCGGGAGACAAGACGCCTGTGATAAGAGGATCGGCGCTCAAAGCATTGCAGGGAGACAAAGAAGGCGTTGACTCGATAATGAAGCTAATGGAAGCGGTGGACGAAACGATACCGCTGCCGGCAAGAGATATAGACAAACCTTTCCTGATGAGCGTGGAAGACGTATTCTCGATAACCGGAAGAGGAACAGTGGCTACCGGAAGAGTAGAGAAGGGCAAGATAAAAGTAAACGACAACATAGAGATAATCGGAATACAGGAAACGAGGAAGTCAGTAGTGACGGGCGTAGAAATGTTCAGAAAGCTGCTTGACGAAGCGCAGGCAGGAGACAACATAGGAGTATTGCTCAGAGGTATAGAAAAGAATCAGATAGAAAGAGGGCAGGTAATAGCAGCTCCCGGCAGCATAAAGCCGCACAAGAAGTTTAAGGGACAGGTATATATATTGACGAAAGAAGAAGGCGGAAGACACACGCCGTTTTTTAACGGATACAGGCCGCAATTTTACTTCAGGACGACGGATGTAACGGGAATAGCGCATTTGCCGACGGGAGTAGAGATGGTGATGCCCGGAGACAATATAACGATGGACATAGAGCTGATAATGCCGGTAGCGATGGAGAAGCAGCTGAGATTTGCAATAAGAGAAGGCGGAAGAACGGTAGGCTCGGGCGTTGTTACGGAAATAGTTGAGTAAAAAATAAAAAAGAGTGAAGAGTGTAGAGTGAGGAGTGAAGATACGGCAAGGTTTGTCTTATCTCCACTCTTCAATCTCCACTCTGTCGTTGCAAGGTTTATCTTCTGGCGGGGAGCTGCCGCATCTTAAACGGTGCATAGTCTGGCGGCGCAAACTTTGCGTATAGGCGCAAAAAAACAAACAGGATTAAAAACATGTCAACTGAAAAAGCAGTGCCACAGACTCAAAGGTTAAGAGTGAAACTTCGTTCTTACGATCACAAGATGCTTGACGATTCGTTAGCCAAGATTGTCGAGGCGGCAAGGCGTACCGGAGCTTTGGTTACCGGCCCTGTGCTTTTGCCTACGCACATTAAAAAGTACACGGTCAACAGATCGGTTCACTCGGATAAAAAGTCGAGAGAACAATTTGAAATGAGAATTCACAAAAGGCTTGTCGATATTCGCGAAACGTCCCAGAAAACCATGGACGAACTTATGAAGCTCGATTTGCCCGCAGGCGTTGACGTTGAATTGAAGCAGTTGATGGATAAATAAAAAAACGGGACTTTGTCCCCTTGAAATTCAGAGAGAAAATATGTTAAAATCAATAATCGGAAAAAAAGTCGGTATGACCCAGGTTTTCGACGATAAAGGAAATCTCATACCGGTTACCGTAGTGGAAGCTGGTCCTTGCATAATTACCGGAGTGCGCACAGCAGAGAAAGACGGTTATACCGCCGTTCAGCTGGGTTTCGGAGACGTTGAAGAGAAAAAACTCGTCAAATCTCAGATCGGTTATTTCAAAAAAAATAACCTCTCTCCAAAGAAAGTCCTCAATGAAGTTAAAGTTGCCGACACGGCTCCTTTTTCAATCGGACAGGAAATAAAAGTTGACGCTTTTAAAGCGGGCGACTATGTTGACGTCTGCGCTTTGACGAAAGGCAGAGGTTTTGCGGGCGTAATAAAGAGACACAATTTCGGCCAGCAGCCCAGAACTCACGGCCAGTCCGACAGGATGCGCGCCAGAGGTTCAAGCGGCGGTCAGGGGCCTCAGAAGCTTTTTAAAGGCATGAGAATGTCTGGACATTATGGCAACGAATATGTTACAATCCAAAAATTGTTGGTTGTAAACGTTGACCCGGAAAAGAACCTTATGCTTATAAAAGGTTCTGTTCCCGCCGTTAAAACCGGAACGCTTTTTATAAATAATACGATAAAAAAAGTTCCAGTGGTTCGGGAAGTAAAAGCCGACAAAAAAGCGGCGAAGAAGAAATAATTAAACGGCAGTGAATAGTTAATAATGAATAGTTAATAGTTAACGGCTTGAAATTAAAAATTGCGCGAAGCGCTCCAAAACTATTAACTATTAACTCTTAACTATTAATTGTTGTTAAAATGAGAGAAAGTAAAATGGAAACGATAGTTTATAATGCAAAAGGTCAGGAGAAAGGAAAGATTGAGCTTCCGGCTTTTTTTAATACGGAAGTATCTAAAACCCTTCTTCATGAGATAACTACCGCTTATCTGAATAATCAGAGAGCGGGCACCCACAAAACTAAGACGAGAGGCGAGATTTCTTTTTCCGGCGCAAAACCGTGGAAGCAGAAAGGCACGGGAAATGCGCGCGCCGGCCAGAAAAACTCTCCGCTCTGGAGAAAAGGCGGAATAATTTTCGGACCGCAGCCCAGAGATTATTACACGAAAATGTCAAAACAGAAAAAAAGACTTTCTCTTAACATGGCGTTTTCTGCGCAGCTTAAGAACGGCAATGTCATTGTAGTGGACTCCGTAAAAGTCGAAGAAGCTAAAACGAAGAAAGTCGCCGAACTTATCAAGAATCTCAAACTTTCCGGAAAGAAAGTGATTTTTGCGATAAGCAATGACGCAACCTTTAAGATTGCGGCGCGCAACGTAGAAAATGTCGTTGTTGAAAATATAAAAAACATTAACGCTTATCAGGTTCTGTGGGCGGATAAAGTAGTAACCACCCCCGAAGCGATAGAAAGCGTCAAAGAAAAACAGACGATATATTAAACGGCAGTGAATAGTTAATAATGAATAGTTAATAGTTAACGACTTGAAATTAAAAATTGCGCGAAGCGCTCCAAAACTATTAACTATTAACTCTTAACTATTAATTGTTGTTAAAATGAGAGAAAAATGGATATAAGAAACATAATTAAAAAGCCTTTGGTAACTGAAAAAGCGTCTATCATGAAAGATAAAGACAATAAATACACTTTCATGGTGGATAAAGAAGCGAATAAATTCCAGATTAAGCAGGCGGTCGAAACCCTGTTTAAAGTCAAAGTTGAAAGCGTGCATACCGCAAACTACGGCGGAAAAAGCAAAAGAATGGGGATGCACTCCGGATACAGAAGCGACTGGAAAAAAGCTATAGTCAAACTTGGCAAAGGCCAAGAAATTCAAATGGTCGACGAAGTCTAAAAGGATAGAGTGAAGATTGAAAAGTGAAGAGTGAAGATACGGCGCAAATGATGTTGTTGCAGTATCTTCACTCTCCACTCTTCACTTTCCACTCTCGAATTAGTAACTATGGGGTTCAACGGCGCGAAATAATTTGCGGCGGCAGCTCCGATAAAGAAAGGAAGTATAGAAGATGCCGATTAAAACTTTTAAGCCTTACACGCAGTCCAGAAGACAGATGTCAGTTTCGGATTTCTCGGATATCACGAAAACCACTCCGGAAAAATCGTTAATATCAATCATTAAAAAATCAGGCGGCCGCAACAATACCGGCCAGGTGATGGTGCGTTTCAGAGGCGGCGGCCACAAAAGATTTTACAGAAGCATCGATTTCAAAAGGGAGAAAATCAACATTCCCGCGGAAGTCATTGCCATCGAATACGATCCTAACCGTTCAAGCAGAATAGCTCTGCTGCAGTATAAGGACGGCGAAAAAAGATATATAATCCAGCCCGTAGGTGTTAATGTGGGAGATTCGCTTATGTCCGGTCCGGATGCCGAGATAAAAGCAGGAAATTCTCTCCCGCTTTCAAACATCCCTGTGGGTACTTTCATACATAACATCGAGATGGCTCCGGGCAAAGGCGGTCAGCTTGTACGCTCTGCCGGCGCCGCGGCCCAGCTTCTTGCTAAAGAAGGCGACTATGCTCACGTGAGAATGCCTTCCGCAGAGATAAGGCTGATCCGCACCGACTGTTATGCAACCATCGGTCAGGTAGGAAATATTGACCATGAGAATATTACGATAGGCTCTGCAGGAAGGAACCGCCACAAAGGATTCAAATCCCACGTGCGCGGCACTGCAATGAACGCCGTTGACCATCCTCACGGAGGCGGCAGAGGCAGGTCTAAGGGAAACAATCAGCCCAGAAGCCCGTGGAACCAGCCTGCCAAAGGTTTCAAAACAAGATCGCCCAAAGTCTGGGACTGGGTAATCGTAAGCCATCGTAATAAAGCCAAAAAAGCATAGTAAAAAAGACAGTTAGGAGTGTGGAGTGTGAAGAGTGGAGTTGTTGTGTTTCGGCAAGGCCGAAACTGTTAACAGGTTTTCGCAAGGCGAAAACACAGTAATTCCAAACTCCAAACTCCAAACTTCACACTGTCGTTCAAAAGAGGAATTAAATGAGTCGTTCAACTAAAAAAGGGCCTTACGTAGATGAGAAGCTGTTGAAAAAGATGCAGGGTCTCAATAAATCCGGCGAGAAAAAAGTCATAAAAACGTGGGCGAGAGCCAGCGTGATAACTCCGGAGTTCGTGGGACATACGATAG
>WQUP01000079.1 GCA_009782015.1 Endomicrobiia bacterium
ATGGGCATAAAGTATATTCTTATAACCTGCGGTGAACACAAAAGCTATCAAAAGAAGAAATATCGTTAAACCTATTATCCCTTCGTCAAACCAGACTTCAAGGTATTCATTCTCGGGATGGTCGCTTTCGGTATTGTGCCCGTGCTCGATAAAGAAAATCTGCGGCCTTCTCCAAGAGGGATATGTCACATAAAAACTTCCTATGCCGGTTCCTATAACCGGATTTGTATTTATCATCTCCCACGCGGACATCCACGTAAAAATTCTGAAAGACGCGCTGTCCGTCCTCTTCTTTGTGAGAATGCCTATCCCTAAACCGGCGCCTGCGACAAAAACAACAACAACTAAGGCAATGGCGATTGCCGTCTTGGCATTTATCTTATCTCTAAGAAATGTGACGGCGTACATAACCGCAAAAACGAATATGCCCGCCGCAAACCCAAGCCATGCCCCTTTTGACATAGTGGCAAAAAGACAGACCGCTATCATTGCCCATAAGAAAAGCAGGTAAAACTTTCTCCTGTAAATGTACAAAGAAAGCGTTACGGGGCTCATCACTACAAGAAAATCTCCGAAAAAGTTAGGATTTCCGAAAGTAGAAAATATTCTGTTGCCGAATGCCTGCCTCCACAAAAACGGATCAAGACCGGCATCCGGAGGCGGCGGAAAGAAACGGTAATCGATGATTTGAACAATGCCGTATATGCACACTATGTACGCCGCGGCCACAAGCCAGTTAAACAGCGACATTATCTTTTTTTCGTCGTTAAACTTATCGATTATTATCAGCGCCAGGCCGCAGTATATGAAACGCTTGGCGACCTCGTTCAAGCTGACATATTTAAACGGAGACATGCTGAAAGAAACGATGCCGGAAAACAAATATAAAAGCAGAGGGAGGATAAAAATGAAGTTCTTCTTGAAAAAATCTAAGTTTCCTTCTTCGATTTTAGAAAGGAGCCAAAGCATCACAAAAAACAATCCGCCCAAATGAACAATCGTTATTTTTATCTGCGCGGAATCATAAGTTTTAAGATAAAAAGCGACGGCAACCAAAAAATACAAAACGGGAAGGCCGTAAAGAAGTATTTTTGTAAGAGTTTTTTGCAAAAAAGAAGAATATGACGGTTGTGCCGATTCCATATTATATACACCTTTAAGCATACATAAAACCCGCATGGCTTCTGCGGGTTATTGCGTAAATTATACTCTTTAGAAGCAATTTAGTCAAATCTATGCGCTGCGCGCAGATGCAGGGATGCCTGAAGGCATGGATGCGAGGCAACGGCTTTAAATATTCAATAAAATATCATGCCTTTACGCATCATTTTTTAGCGATTTGACAAAACTATAAAGGGATTTTGATTTAACAATAAGCCGATGAGAGGACTTGAACCTCCGACCCATTGCTTACGAAGCAATTGCTCTACCAGCTGAGCTACATCGGCATAACGGACGTAATTATACTTTTTGCACGGGCATTAGTCAAATCAATAACGAACGGCAGACGCGAGGATGCCAAGAGGCATGGATGCGAGGCAAAGGCAACGGCGTTAAGGCCAAACAAAAAAGCAAACGGCTTTATAACCATTTGCTTAAAAACATGCCGAGGGGCAGAATCGAACTGCCGACACACGGTTTTTCAGACCGTTGCTCTACCGACTGAGCTACCTCGGCGCAAAAATATAAACCGCAACTGCTTTAATCTTCGTTTCTGTATTTGTCAAAAGCTTTTTTTCCTGCTTCGAAAGCTTCGTTTATTTTATCTTTTCCCGACAAGATTTTTTCGCGGCCGTCTGCGTAAACTTTGCGTCCGGCGTCCTTAATGTCTTCGCTTAAATCGGAAACGGTATCGGCAAACTCTTCGCCCATTTTTTTAAGGTGGTGTCTTGTCTCTTTTCCAGATCTCGGCGCGTAAAGTATTCCTATCGCCGCGCCTATAACGCCTCCGAGAATAAATGCCAGCAAAGTGTCTTTTTTGTTATCGCACATTTTCTTGCTCCTTGCGCCTGTTTTTTCTTCTTTCTTTTATACCGGATATCGCGTAAAAAAGAAGCGAAGCGGCCGACATTACGGGAGACGATATTTTGTCCGTTATATCCGCAACTTTGCCTGAAATTTTATTGACATACTCAAGCTCGGTGTTGACTTTTTTCAGAGCCTCTTCCAGTTCCTTGGAAGCTCTCTTTATCTGAATAAGCGCCAAAATAAGATAAACCGCGCAAGCAAGCGCCGCGGCTGTCAAAAGAATCAGGCAAACGGCAATCAAGTTAGAATTCATGATGGTGTATTTTAACATAAAGTTGTATTTATGTCAATTTTACGCGCGAAACGCAATGGAAGTTGAGAAGCTGAGAAGTTGGGAAGCTGAGCAAAGACAAAGGCTTTATTGCCGTTGCCCAACTTCTCAGCTTCCCAGCTCTCTAAACTTCTATTCTGCCGACGGACAAATATTTTTAAGCGGGCAGATATCGCAAGCCGGGCGGCGCGCTTTGCAGACCCTTCTTCCAAGCGTCTGTATCAGAAAAGGAAATTTTATCCACGTTTCATGCGGGACTATCTTCATCAAATCCCGCTCTATTTTTACCGGATCTTCGTATTTTGTCAGTTTAAGAAGATTTGCAAGCCTTATCACGTGGGTATCGACGGCAATTCCTTCTGATTTCTTAAATCCGCTTCCCAAAACGATGTTGGCAGTCTTTCTTGCCACGCCCGGAAGTTCGAGAAGGTCTTTCATATTGTCAGGCACTTTTCCGCCGTATTTATCCACAATCATTTTAGCCGAACCTATTATGTTTTTGGCTTTATTTCTGAAAAAACCCGCCGAGCGTATATAATTTTCCAGTTCTGACGGAACCGCCTTGGCAAAGTCGTCTATGCTTTTATATCTTTTAAACAGCTCCGGAGTGACTTTATTCACCCTTTCGTCCGTGCACTGCGCCGACAAAATCGTGGCCGCAAGCAGCTGAAAAGGATTTGAAAAATTAAGAGCTATGTCTATCCCGCCGTAATCTTTATTCAAAAGTTTGATAATCTTTTCTACGTACGCCTTGTTGTCTTTTTTCATTTTACCAGCATCCTCAAAACTTTTTTATGAATAGCCATGCCGTTTGAAGCCAGCAGTTTCGTATTTTGAAAATAATTTTTCTTGCCGAAATAATCGGAAACTATCCCGCCGGCTTCTTTTACGATTACGACTCCCGCGGCAATATCCCAGGGTTTTAGAGTCTCTTCCCAAAAGAAATCGAATCTTCCGCAGGCGACATAAGCCATGTCAAGAGCGGCGGAGCCGAGACGTCTTATGCCCTGCGCTTCAGACACGATGTTTTCAAAATTTTTAAAAACTCTTTCCCTTATGCCGTCTAAACTGTAAGGAAATCCGGTAACAGCCAACGCTCTTATCAGATCTTTTGTTTTTGACACGCGTATTCTTTTTCCGTTAAGGTAAGCGCCTTTTCCTTTCTCCGCTACGAAAACCTCTTTTGTCACCGGAGAATATATGACTCCGGCGATGATATCATCTTTATGTTTAAGGCCCACGGAAACGCAAAACATCGGCATTCCGTGAACAAAATTGACGGTGCCGTCAAGAGGGTCGATTATCCAGCAGTACTCTTTACCGCTTTCATCCACTCCGTCTTCTTCGGCCATAACTCCGTGTTCGGGAAATACGCTTTTAATGATCTTAATAACAGCTTTTTGCGAATTTTTGTCTGCCTGCGTGACGGGATCAGTCTTGCCTTTATACTCTATATTTAAAACTTTTTCGTAATGTTTCGATAAAATATCGGCGCCTGCCTTTGCGGCTGCAAGCGCCGTCTGCCCATATTTCGAGAGTTTCATATATTCCCCAATTTTGTCACCCTGAACTGACGCGCTTTGTCGCGTCATCCCCGAAATTCATTATTGGGGATCTAGGGTCTGTCTTTATCATTGAACGGCCAGATGCTGAAATGAGTTGCGGAAGTAAACTTCCGAGATCCCGAAACAAGTTCGGGATGACATCTCACTTTCTCAGCTTATACAGCTCGGAGTTTATCTTTTCGCCGCTGACATCGAGCTTTTCCACAGTGTTTTTATCGATAAAATAAAATCTCATCTGTTCTGAAGCGTCTTTGTCATAATTTAAAACTGCCGAAGACAAATCCTCAGTAGGAGCCCATTTTCCCGAAGACTCGAAAACTCTGTCGGGATTATTAAGATAAGTCTGCTTCATGTTAAATGTGTAATCCGGCAAAAGAGCCAGCACGATATTTATTCCCGGGCCGTCCGCGGCGGGAAGCGTTCCTTTATACGTACCCGTATAATACTTTACCATGGAATCCACGTCAGCCGGAGAGGAAACGTTTCGCTTGCCAAACGGCAGCACAGTTATATTTTTTGAAGGATCAGAAAAACTCACATTAGTGACTATCTGAGGCCTTTCTATCTCAAAAACTTTCATATTGGATATGAAATAGCCTACATCCGAAACCGCTTTGGAAGTTATTTCGTAATCTATATATATGTTAGTTCCTACAAGATACGCGTTGTTAATCTTTATGTCATTCACAGTCATTGACGGCTTCATAGCTATGACGGCAACTATATTTTTTCTCATGTCTGCCATAGTAATAGTATTTGTCATAGTTTTTGCTATTCCCAGAGCGGCGTCAAAACTTTTATCCGAATAGGCGGTTATGAAGTTTACGTCATTCGGAAGTTTTACGCTGTTTTTCAGGAAGTATCCTTTCATCTCACTGAATTTAAGCGGAGCGCTGGCTGCGATATTTCCGGCCTGGGCTTCAACCTGCTTTACGGTCTCCTTGGATATCTGCGGAGGCTGTACCGACGGAGTAGCAGCAGTGGTCGTCGTTTTAATACATCCTTGAAGGCTCATTGCGGCAAGAAGAAATAAAAATACGGCTGTCTTTTTCATAAAAAGCCTCTCTATTCAATTTTTTATGATTATATAATTTTAACTTACTCTTTTAAAGTATATGTCCCGGCATTTACAAAAAATGTCAGGAAAATGTAATATATAACTTATGGAAAGCAAAAACAGCACGTTTGATAAAATTCCGAAAACGGTTTTGACTTTGGGCATGGTCAGCATGCTAATGGACACCTCGTCCGAGATGATACACAGCCTGCTGCCGCTCTTCATGACCATGGCGCTCGGCATGGGCGCGCTGGCCGTCGGAGTAACCGAAGGCGCGGCGCAGGCTGTCGCTTTAATAGTGAAAGTTTTTTCCGGGATGCTCAGCGATTATCTCGGAAAGCGAAAAGCTTTAGCCGTAACCGGCTATGCGCTTGCGGCCGTTACAAAACCGCTCTTTGCTTTAGCTTCAGGCATGACTCTAATTTTCAGCGCGAGAATTATTGACCGCATCGGAAAAGGCATACGCGGCGCGCCGAGGGACGCTTTGATAGCGGACGTCACTCCGCCGGAAATACGCGGCGCTGCTTTCGGGCTCAGACAGGCTTTAGATACCGCCGGCGCATTTGCCGGACCGCTTCTTGGCGCATTGTTTATGGTACTGCTTGCAAACAATTTCCGCGCAGTTTTCTGGATAGCTTCTATTCCCGCAGTAATCGCTGTTTTCCTTTTGGTTTCCAAAGTAAAAGAACCGGAACAGAAAAACATAAAGCTTTCCGGCAATCCCGTATCCGCCGCAAATCTTAAAAAAATGAGCAGTTCCTACTGGATGATAGTCGCAGTCGGCGGGCTTTTCGGACTGGCGCGTTTCAGCGAAGCTTTTCTTGTACTGCGTGCCAAAGATTTGGGCGTTCCGCTTGCAGCCGTTCCGTTAGTCATGGTTTTTATGAACATAGTTTACGCTGCAGCCGCATATCCTTTCGGCAAATTCTCAGATAAAATCGGCCGCGGCTCGCTGCTTATGCTCGGCCTTTTCGTTTTGTTCTTCTCAAATATCGCGCTTGCCAAAGCTTCAG
>WQUP01000080.1 GCA_009782015.1 Endomicrobiia bacterium
GGAGCAAACGTTAAGGCAAAAGACAATGACGGCAAAACGGCATACGATTGGCTTTTAGAAAACTACAACTACAAGAACAAGCTGTCCGATAAAGACAAAGAAACGGCTAAAAAACTTTTGACGGTGAAGCCGTAACGGAAGATGCCAAGATGCGAGGATGCGAAGAGGCGAAGTAACTGATAAACGGCAGTTGCAGATTGCGGCTCAGGGCCGCAAAGTTATACGGAGGTATTATGTTAAAAAAGATTCTTGCCGTTTTAAGTTTTGCTTCGGCAGTTGTTGCGGCGGTATGCTCGTATATAGCGCTTAAAGGCATATACAACGGGTATTTTAATTTGGTGACGGGATATTTTCATTGCCCTGACCGCCATTGTAAACTTCATCTTATGATTTCCGATATTAACACGTTTACGATTGTGTCTGCCGTGATTGCGGCTGCTATCGTTTTATCTTTTGCGTATCTAGGAATAATACTGCTGAAAAAGAAAAGCAACAGAAGGCAGCTTATTGAAGCCGTAATACTTATAGTTGTTTTGCTGGCTGCGCATATTGTCTGTTTTAAGAAAATAGGCCCGACAAGGCTTATGGCTGCAATATTTTTAAACAGGCCCGAAGCAAAAATCGTTAAAATTGCCGAAAAAGACAGGGATATAAATAAAATCAGGTTCGGATACTCCGCTTTGAAATACGCCGTTATGTCAGGCGCGAATCCGAAAATAATCAGGGCAATGGCAGCAGGCGGAGCGGACATCAACCAGCCTCTTGAGATTGTCGGGGATAGAATGAAAGAGATGGCTGAAAACAGCAAGCCGGGATTGCAGCATCAGCCTATTGCAGAAAAAATGCCGTTTTTTATGAGTTATATAGCGGCGTCGGCGAGCAAAAAAAATCCTTCCGAAGAGGACAAAAAGAACGATGCCGAAATTGTCAAATTATTTATAGAAAAAGGGATGAACGTCAATGCGAAAAGCCCGAAGGAAATGCGGGGTGAGCCGTTAATAATGCAGGCCATGGCAAGATACCGGATAAGAGCAAATACAAATTTAGAAATACTTAAAATGCTTGTCAAAGCCGGCGCAAATGTCAATGCTTGCGATCACACGGGGATTACGCCGCTGATGCTTTCCCTCAAGGCTTCTTCCTTTGGCGATTATCCTTTCTTTGACGATTATGAAGATGCTTCTTATGAAGACGCTTTTCCGGAAGCAGCGCTGTTTCTTATTCAAAACGGCGCCGATATTAATGCAAGAGACAATAACGGCACAACGGTTTTACAGTTTTCGGCAGGAAGCGATAAAAACATTGAAATCACGAAAAAAATTATAGAAGCCGGCGCGAACGTCAATGCCAAAGACGGCGATGGAAAAACGATTTTGATGACGGCAACTCCGCAATCCGCGGAAATTCTCGTGCAAAACGGCGCGGACATTAATGCAAAAGAAAAGTCCAGCGGCATGACGGTTCTTATGTATGCTTCAAAGCGCGGCGACGATTATATTGAACTTACAAAAAGAATTTTAAAGCAGGGGAAAAAGGCAGATGTAAACGCAAAGGCAAAGGATACTGTTACTATGGATGGTAATTCTGCCTTGCACTTTGCCGCAGGGGCTCCTCTTTATTCACGGCTTCCAATAAAAGAAAGTAAAAATCTTGAAACCGTAAAACTGCTTACAGCAAACGGTGCGGATGTCAACTCCAAAAATGCCGCAGGGGCAACGCCTTTGATGTACGCGTCTCCGGAATCCGCGGAAATTCTCTTAAAAGCCGGAGCTGACATTAATGCAAAAGATAATCACGGCATTACGGTGCTTATGTATGCCGTGATGAAAGGCGACAAAAATATTGAGTTTACAAAAAGGATTTTAGAACTGAAGCAGGGCAATAAGGCTTATGTAAATGCAAAGAGCCGGGATGGAATGTCTGCCTTGCACTTTGCCGCAGGTTTCAAATATAATATGCAAAACCTTGAAACCGTAAAACTTCTCATAGCAAACGGAGCAGATGTTAATGCTAAGAATTCTTTCGGCGATACGCCGTTGCTGAGTTACGCATACCGTTCTAATGCGGATATAATCAAAGTTTTAATCGATGCCGGCGCGGACGTAAATGCGAGCAGCAAAAAAGGCGAAACGCCTTTAATGAGGGCAGCGAAATTTAATGACATAAATGTTGCAAAACTGCTTATAGATAGCGGAGCAGATATCAAAGCAAAAGACAATGACGGTAAAACGGCATACGATTGGCTTGCGGAAAACAACAAGATCTCCGGTGAAGATAAAGAAACGGTAAAAAAGCTTTTGGAAGTGAAGCCGTAACGGCAGATGCCAAGATGCGAGGATGCGAAGAGGCGAAGTAACTGATAAACGGCAGCTGCAGATTGCGGGTTCCTGTATTTAGACCTTACAGGACAGGCTCCGCTCGCAATGACAAACAAAGCTTTTGCCGTTGCTCTGTCCCTGCATCCTCGCATTCTCGCATCTTCGCATCTTCGCATCTTCGCATCTGTCTTATAATTTTATATAATACCCAACATATATCAAACGAAACTGCAAGGAGAGCTACGATGGGATTGGTTGTTATGAAGTTCGGCGGATCGTCTGTTGCGGACGCCGATAAGATGAAACTTGTCGCGGGGAAAATAATCGCAAAGAAAAAAGAAGGCAACAAAGTTGTGGTTGTGGTTTCCGCGCCCGGAGACACAACGGACGATTTGCTTGAGATGGCGGACAAAATCACTTCAAATCCGCCTGACAGGGAGATGGACGTGCTTTTGGCTACCGGCGAGATGGTTTCCATCGCGCTTCTTTCCATGGCGATTGACGCTATGGGAGAAAAAGTCATTTCCATGACAGGCCCGCAGGCGGGGATTTTTGCAGATGCGGATCACAGGCGCGCGAGAATAAAAAAGGTAACACCGACAAAAGTCAAAACGCAGCTTGCAAAAAACAATATAGTTATTGTGGCGGGATTTCAGGCGTTAAACCCTAAAGGCGATATTGCGACGCTGGGAAGAGGCGGCTCGGATTTGACGGCGGTCGCTTTGGCGGCTGCTCTTGAAGCCGATTCCTGCGAGATTTATTCGGATGTAGAAGGCGTTTATACCACAGATCCGAGAGTAGTTAAAGACGCAAGAAAAATCGATTACATATCTTACGACGAAATGCTCGAACTGTCAGGCGCCGGCGCGCAGGTTTTGTACGGCAGAAGCGTTGAGGTGGCGAAAAAGTTCGGCGTGGAAATACATTCAAGAAGCACTTTCAGCGATAAAAAAGGAACTATAATCACAAGCGAAGAAAAAATCGGGAGGAAAAAGATGGAAGCATTGTTGGTTTCAGGAGTAGCGTTCGATAAAAATCAGGTTAAATTCACGATAATAGATCTTCCGGACCAGCCGGGAGTGGCGGCAAAGATTTTCGGCAAGCTTGCAAAAATCGGCGTAAACGTAGACATGATAATCCAGTCAGCAGCCGTCGACAAAAAGAACGACATCTCTTTTACGGTGAGCAAGTCCGACATGAAAAAGACGCAGATAGAGCTCGATAAAATCGCAGCGGAACTCAAAGCGTCAAGCGTAGTCTGCGACGAGCACGTGTCAAAAGTTTCCGTTGTCGGCGTAGGCATGAGAAGCAATCCCGGAGTCGCCGCAAAGACGTTCGAGATTCTCTCGAAAAAAGGCATCAACATAGAAATGATTTCGACAAGCGAAATTAAAATTTCGTGCATAGTGGATGAAGCAGATATGGTAAAAGCGGTTGAAGAATTGCACAAAGGGTTTAATTTGGCAAAAAAGTAGGAAATGAATAGAAGGTTAGAGGATTAGAGGGTTAGAAGATTTTAAAAGACAAGAAAGTTTGAAAACACTCCAACCTTCTAACCCTCTAATCTTCGGTTTTAAAACTATGAAAAACATCTTAATTTTTGACACTACATTACGGGACGGCTCGCAGGGCGCGGGCGTTTCTTTTACGGTTGAAGACAAACTTAAAATAGCCAAAGCTTTGGATGCTTTCGGCGTCGCTTACATTGAAGGCGGCTGGCCGGGGTCAAATCCTAAAGACGAACTCTTTTTTGCGCAGGCAAAGAAGCTTGGCTTCAAAAATGCGAAGCTCACCGCTTTTTCTTCGACGCGAAAAAAAGGATGCAAGGCATCCGAAGACAAAAGCCTCTGCGCCATAACGGCGTCGGGAGCGTCCGCCGCGTGCATATTCGGTAAAACGTGGGACCTGCACGTACAGTACGCGCTTAAAACCACAAACGAAGAAAACCTTAATATGATATCCGACAGCGTGAAATTTTTAAAATCTAAAAAACTTGAAGTGGTATATGACGCAGAACATTTTTTTGACGGATTCAGAAGCAACAAAGCTTACGCTTTAGAAACAATAAGAGCCGCTGTCAACGCCGGTGCGGACATAGTCTGCCTGTGCGAGACCAATGGCGGCATGCTTCCTTCCGACGTGCGCGAAATAGTGCGCGAAACGTTGGACAAGTTTCCCGGCGTCAAATTCGGCATACACGCGCATAACGATTCCGGCTGCGCCGTGGCAAACACTATAACCGCGGTCGAAGAGGGCTGCGTCATGGTGCACGGCACTATAAACGGCATAGGCGAAAGATGCGGCAACGCAAATCTGTGCACGATAATACCGGATTTACAGATAAAACGCGGTTTGACATGCGTGCCACAGAAAAATCTTTTAAAGATTACCGAGCTTTCAAGATATGTGGACGAAATAGCAAATCTTGTCCCCAACGATTCTAAGCCCTACGTCGGCAGAAACGCTTTCGCTCATAAAGCCGGCATACACGTGTCGGCAATAGAAAGGCTTTCCAAAACTTACGAGCACGTGGATCCGTCCGTAGTGGGCAATGAAAGGCGCATACTCGTAAGCGATCTTGCGGGAAAGAGCAACGTGGTTTCAAAAGCAGGCGAAATGGCCGCCGGGCTTGACGTTTCGCCGGAAAAAGTCAAAAAAATTATAGACACGCTCAAAGATATGGAAAATAAGGGATATCAGTACGAAGACGCGGACGGCTCTTTTCTGCTTCTGACAAAGAAAGCGCTCGACGCTTTTAAGCCATTTTTTACTTTAAAAAGCTACAGAGTCGCGGTTGAAAAAGATTCAAACGGCTGCATAGTCTCGGAAGCCACGGTAAAACTCGACATCAACGGAAAAGAAGAGCACACCGTTGCGGAAGGCGACGGTCCGGTAAACGCTTTAGACAACTGCCTGCGCAAAGCGCTGATAAAATATTATCCGCAGATAAAAGAGATATTTTTGACGGATTTTAAAGTAAGAGTAGTAAACACCAACGCCAACACCGCCGCAAGAGTAAGGGTTTTGATAGAATCTTCGGATAACGCAAAAACCTGGGGAACGGTCGGCGTAAACGAAAACATAATAGACGCGTCGTGGCAGGCGCTTTCAGATTCAGTTGAATACAAGTTGTTAAAAGCTGGTAAAAAAGAAAAGGTAACTAATAAGAGAGTGAAGAGTTGAAAGTGAGGAGTGAAGATAAAACAAAGACACCGTTATTGTCTTAGTTGTCATCCCCGAGTGTTTTTATCGGGGATCTGCAGTTTGTTGTAAAGTCTTTACAGCAGATTCCCGATTACAAATTTCGGGAATGACAAACTTCCGAAATGTTGTATCTTCACTCCTCACTCTTCACTCTCCACTCTGTTGTTGAAAGGGGTTTTAAATGAGAAGCGACCAGATAAAAAAAGGCGCGGTGCGCGCGCCGAACAGATGTTTGATGTACTCCACGGGCATAAGCCCGAGGGATTTGGGCAAACCTTTTATAGGCATTGCATCGTCGTTCACGGATTTGGTTCCGGGACACGTTTCGATGCGCGATTTGGAAAGATATATAGAGCGCGGCATAGCGGCGGGC
>WQUP01000081.1 GCA_009782015.1 Endomicrobiia bacterium
CGACGAATTATATCAAAAAGGCAAACACCTGGATAAAGGCGTTAAAGAATTTGAAGAAAAAATGAAAGAGCTGCAGGACAAAATTAAAAGACTTCAGGAACTATTGGCTGAAAATAAAAACGTTCCGGCTCAAAGTAACCAGGCAGGAGAAGTCGAGAAAGGTGCCCAGGGGCTGCAGGATAACGTTTCGCAGATACAGCAGTTGAACGAAGACGTCGGCAGTTCTTTACAAAGTCTGCAGGAACAGCTGGAGTCTTACAAACAGGAAATAGAACAGCTTAAACAGCAGATAGGGCAAAAACAGCAAGGCGGCAAGCAGGAGCAGTCCTCCTCTCTATCGCCGGGGAAAGGCCAGGGTAAGAGTGCGCCGCCGGCATCTTCCCCATCGTCTTCTTTACCTAAGCAGCCGAAACAATCCAATCCCATAAGCCGGGGAGCGCAGCAGGTTGCAAAACAATTTCAGAATTTCGGAAATCAAACCAAGTCCGGCAGCGGCGGCGGAGCCAAAGCCGGCGTAAAAGACAAAACGGCCGAAATACAATCTTCTTTAAGCGCCGCCGAAGCAAATGAAATGTTAAAAATTCTGGAACCTTTCAGGCGGCCTGCGGCCGAACTGGCGCAGGAAATAAAAAGAGAAATGCAGAAGACCGTAAATGACGAATGGCTTGAAGGAATGGACAGCGGAGAACTGAGCGACGATTTTTCAAGGTTAGCCGACGGCAAAATATTCAAAAAAATGCTTGTAAAAGGAAGAGGCGAACACAGGGTAATGATAGTTATAGACGGCAGTGGTTCTATGGGCGGCGTTGCCGTAAAAATCGACGGCAGTCTTGAAAGTAGCGGCGGCAGCGACAGCATGCTCGGCACAATGAAAATGCTTCTGACCGTGCTGCTGGCGTTAAAAGAAATAGACGGAATAGAAATAGGCGTAATGATGTACGGAGACATAGCGAATCTTTTGGATATCTCGAAAGGCAAAGATCTTACCGACGAAGCGATTTACCGCATGTTTACAACATTGGCGAGAGGAAACGGCAACACCGAAGACGTTGCAACATTGCGTTCCGCCGTAGAAAAAATATCAGAAGGCGGAGAAGGAATTTTCAAAAGCATTTTGCATATAAGCGACGGCGGAGGCGACGGAAGAGACGCCGTTCAGGAATTTTATAAAGAAAACGCGGAAAGCGGAGTGAAATTCGTCAGTTACGGGATAGGAAGCGGCACGTCAGCGCTAGAAGAAGGTTATACTCCGGACAAAGAAATAGAGGCTCTTTATCCCAGAGGGCTTGCCCCGACGGCCAAAACCGTGGCAAAAGCCGAAGATTTGCTCGGGGAAACGGCAAAATACATAGAAGATATGTTCAAAGAAGAGCGAGATGAGACAATAGCTTTTGGTAAACGCGTCGGAGTTGTAATAGCGGTTGTTGTGGAAGAGCTCCTCCCAAGTATTTGGACTGGATTTGTAAAAGATCAAGCCGCAAAATACGGCGTTAAGTGGACGGATAATATCGGAAAACTGTTTAAATATTTGTTTGAAGGCAGACACGGCAATTGGCTGTTAGACGACGGAGATATAAAAAGAAAAGGATATGATAAATATCTGCCTTCCGTTGAAACCCAGAAAGCAGGCGGTTATATTGTCAAAGTAAGCAAGGCTCCTTTGGATTTGACTATTGTGCATGATGATACTTACATGTTTGCGACCGTAAGTTTAAACCCGGAAACAGGTTTGAAGGAAATAATAATACATCAGTCGGTTCTTGAATACATAAAAAATAACGGGCCGCCGCAAGGATATTCGGCGGAAACTTTTATAGAAGATCAGCTTATAGCTCATGAACTTGAAGAATATGATTATGTCGTTGTTAAGCAAAAAGGGATTTATAACAACTTCCACGCTCTTACCAAAGATAAATACGCGGCATTGTTTAAAGTTGGCGACGCAATAGCCGGAGGGGACGATTCAACCGGCGCTATAAATTATTTGGGTTATGCGGACAAAAACGGGCAGAAATATCTCAGAATTAAAATTCAGGGACAAACAAAGCCCGTTGAAGTTAAAGTAGACGACAGAAGCCTTAGGACTGTCACCCTGCGCCCTGCGATTTCACGCAGTGTAAACTCCGCCGCAGTGTCTATAGATAAAAAGGAAGTTAGCTCCATAGATTCTGCGACTGACGCGCAGAATGACAAACAAAACAGGGTAAAACTTTACAAAAAAGAAAACGGACAGTGGAAAGAATTTATCCCGGGAGAACTTGGCGTAATACCGGATTTAATAGGCTACTCCGTAGGAAATTCCAACCGCATAAACGCTTACAAATTTACCGCCGGCAACAGAGATTTATTAAAGCGCATGCTTACGGCGTACTCCAAGCCGGCAAGCGACGCCAGAAACACAAATATATGGCTTGAGGGAGAAAAAGGCAGCGGCAAAAACGCGCTGTCTTTCGTGTTTGCCGGGCTCGTCGGCATTCCTATGCGTTTTGTAAGCCTGCACGCGAACACGACTCAAAAAGACATAAGCGAAAGGACAATTCTTACGCAGGGAACGCAGGAAGTAGAAATGACTTTGGAAACCGGCGAAACTATAATAGCGCAAATTCCGGCAAGCATTACGAAACACGAGTTTTCGGAAATATATCAGGCCGCGCTAAACGGCGAACTTGTAATAATAGACGAAGCCGATAAAGTAAAATTGGAAGGAGTAATGTCTGCGTTAAATACGATTCTTACAAGGGAAAGAATAAGCGGATTGACTTATGACGACAGGTTCAGGGTGATAATGCTGAGCAACGATCATTTGACAAACGACGTAAGCGGAAACGATTTAAACAGAAAAAACCGCGATTTGCTGAGCAGAATGACAAAAATCAAAGTTCCTTATCCGGAATTTGCAGAAGAATACGAAAGGATAATGGACGGCATATACGGCGATTTGGAAGACGGCAGCAAAGAAAAAGAGATGCTGTCAAACGTAATGTCGTTTCTTATTACTTTGGCGGACTGGTCAAGAAACGCCCAAAAAGGTATACCAAACAAATATAACGGACAAAAAATAGATTTCCCTAAACTTTCAAAATCTATATCCCCTAGAGCGGTAATAAAGATAGCGAAACATCTGCATCCGGACAACTATTTCAACGATATGGAATATATGGGAAGCCTGATTGACGCGGCTTTCGGGACCGACCTGCTGAACGATAAAGAAAGAGAAAAATTCAACGGCTTTTTATCGCAATTCGGAACTTTTAAAAGATTTAACCATGACGCGCAGTTTGCCATGGGTTATGACAAGCTTGAAGACGCCGATTTTGAATATATGATTGAAAACGGAGCTGTTTATGCAGCGTTAGGCAAAGGCGCGTGGAAAGTGAAAGTAAAAACGGCAATAGAGCCCGCAAAAATAGAAGAAGCAAGAAAACGTTTAAAATCGCAGTATCAGCTGCCGGGCAACATGGTTTTATTCTGGGAATGGATGAAAGATATAAATCTCGGAGATAATATAATGGTGTTAGGCGTGCCAGGAACCGGAAAAACCGTTCTTACAAGCTATCTTCTTAATACGGTTTTAGGTTTTGACGCTCAGTCAATGCAGATGAATGTAGAGTCAAGCGGAACGGATTTAATCGGTGCGTGGAGCTTAGTAAACGGAGTGCAGGTATTTCAGGAAAGCTCTTTAGTGCAGGCCATGAGGGAAGGCAAACCAATAATAATAGACGAGGCGGACAAACCCCGCGACGAAACGGCATTGGCAGTTTTAAACAATATTTTACAGGACGGATTTATAGTTTTGCCCAATGACGGCAGAAGCGAAGAAGAAAGAACTGTTTATGCCAAAGAAGGATTTTTCGCGGTGACTGCCGGCAATTTGCCAAACAAAGGCGGCACGGCGTCCACAAGGATAAGCGGCGAAGTAACGGACAGGCACAGCGTTTATGTGCTTGAGCCGCTATCCGAAGAACAAACGGTTGAAATGATGAAACGATATGCGCAAGCAAACGGCTATAAAATGCCAAAAGGATTTATAGAGAATTTGACGAAATTTCATTTTGAAATAATGAACGACGGCAAAATAAAAGAAAAACCAAGCATAAGAACGCTTGAAAAAACAATAGGAACATTAGCCCGCAATCCGATACGGTTTAACGATGTAAAAAATGTATACCTAGAAGGTTTCTCCTTGAGTAACAATAGTTTGGCAAAAAAATTTGATGCGGCTGCAATCCGTAGTTTTGCCGAACAAAGTTTGAATAAAAACATTTATATTAATGATTTAGGCAGGTTTAAAGAAGCGCTTCCTAAGATGCTTACAGCTGACGGATTGAAATTAAATTTAAGAGAGTTATGCGATTACAATGGCGGGTCGGATTATTATATTGTGAAGGATGAGTTTAAGATAACGGTATTAGAGCCTATATATGCTTTTTTTGATGAGATGGAAATGAGCGGATATGATAATGCTGCGATAGAAAAAATTCGCAAATCTTTAGAGAAAGATTATGCGCACAGTCATTTTGCCGAAGATAACGGGCCCAGTACTTTAGATGAATTTCAAGAGAATACCAAGACAATCGTTTCGGATTTAAAAATATTAGTTGAAGATTTCGAAGCGTATATTCAAAAATATTCTCAAGATAAAAAAACAGATTTTAATGTTTCCGTAACGGATAAAAACGGCAGGAAATACTTAGATATTAGCGGCGTGTCCGCGCCGATAGATATCCGCAGAGACGACCCGCGCAGAGTGAAGCTGTTTTTAAGCGGGGAAGACAACGCGAAAGAAGTTTTCCCTCAGGATCTGGCCGAGATCCCCGAAACTGTTTATTACCAGATTGGCGAAGGCGAAAAAGTCCCTTTTGTTTTTACAAACGGCAATAAAGAATTATTGCAGCGCATGCTTGCTACTTACGGAAAACCCGAAAGCGACGCGAGAAACACAAACCTATGGCTTGAAGGACAGAAAGGCAGCGGCAAAAACGCTCTGTCTTATATTTTTGCTGGGCTGCTCGGAGCGCCTGTGCGCTATGTAAACTTGCACGCGAACACGACGCAAAAAGACATAAGCGAAAGAACGGTCTTAGACAAGGGATATAAAAAAGTAAAAGCCGTAACTCCGGACGGGCGGGAAATTGAAGTCGAAATTCCGGCTAACGCGACTATAAAACAATTCTCTGAAATTTACAAAGCGGCCGTATACGGCGAACTTGTAATAATAGACGAAGCCGATAAAGTAAAACTTGACGGAGTATTGTCCGCGTTAAACACAGTGCTTACCAGAGACAATGTAAAAGGTTTAACATACGACCCGCGTTTCAGGGTGATAGTGCTGAGCAACGAACACGAGACAAACGACGTAAACGGAAAAGATTTGAACCTTAAAGCAAGAGATTTTATAAGCAGGCTCACGAAAATAGAAGTGCCGTATCCTGCGAAAGATGAAGAAATAGCAAGGGTTATGGGCAGCGTATTCGGGGATTTGGTAAAAGACAGCAAGGAATATAATGATGCAAAATCGGTAATCAGCGATATTGTAGATGTTGCCGCAAAGATAAGAGACAGCAAGGTGCTGAAAAAGCCGTTCTCGCCGAGAAGCGTATTAAGGATAGCAAAGCATATAAAAGCGTTTCCTGTAGATAAAGAAAATTTACATAACTTGATAAATACGTCTTACGGAACTGAAGCATTGTCCGAAAAAGAACAAGAAGAATTTAAAAAAATTATGTCAGGGTTACAAAACAACCAAACATTTGAAGATATGCAGGGTTTTGAAGATTTTTTTAAAAACTATAATCAACCGGAGCTAGGCGCCGGAGTTGAGATCGGGTACGATAAGAAAAATAGGAGAATTTATGTCAGAATTAATGAC
>WQUP01000082.1 GCA_009782015.1 Endomicrobiia bacterium
CAACGATAAACTTTTTCATACTGTCTCCTTTTCCCCTCTGTTTACTGCACGTCTGCGTCAGTAACGCACGGCGTTTAGTTGTTTTCCTGCTCCTGATTCTGCGCCCCTTCTTGTCCGTTGCCGCTGAGATCGCCTACCGTGTCTTCGTCATGCGGAATTATTATTTCATCATCGTCTTTTTTTTGTGCTTTTTTTTTAGCCGCGCCTTTTTTTGCGGATTTTTTCGCGGGTTTCTTTTCGGGCCGGTTTACGGCCTCATCTTCCGCTTTCATTTTAGCTTCTTCTGCGGCAAGCTCTTTGGCGTAAAAATCTTTATCTTTTACTTCGGAATCTTTTTTCTTGTCGCCGGCCGGAGTTCCGTTGTGCTGCTCTTCCAAATCTTTAATTCTTTTCTTCGTGTTTGATATGTCGTCGTTTCTTTTATTCACGAGAGCCGTATTCTGATCTCTTTTTGCGCTCCCCAGATCTTTTTCAAGTTTTCTAAGCTGCATGTCCAAATCGGCTTTTTGTTCTTTGTAAGCGGCTTCCGCAGCTGCTTTGTCTTTTGCGGCCTGCTCGTCTCCCGAGGAACTCTCCTGCGCAAAAGCGCTCAAACCTAACGACGCGACAAAAAACGCTGCTGCGGCAAAAACTGTAAACCGTTTCATACTGCCCCCCTTTTCAACTGCAATTACGAATGACGAATTACGAATAAAAGACCCTGCCCCGCCGTGTCATTCCCGCCCCGTATTAAGACACTACGGGGTAAACTCCAGCGGGAATCCATTTTGTAGTTGTCGTCAAACAAAATCAAAGGCAACATGGATACCGGCTTTCGCCGGTATGACAAACTAGGGTTTTTAGAGAAACCCAATTACGAATTAACGACAGATTGCGGGTCAGGGACAATGTCCCCAAGCCCGCAATGACGGCTTTTTTGTCGTTGATTTGTAATTCGTAATTGTCTTCTTATGTGTTTTCACTTTTTTTTCTTTGTTTTCTTAGTCTTGGCGGCTGTGCTGCTTTTAGCTGTTTTCGTTTTGCCTGTTTTTCCGGAAGCTATCATATCGTTAAGCTGTTTGTACTGTTTATCGGTAAGCAGTCTTGAGACAGCTACTACATAATCGACAAAAGCATTCTGTTTTTCGGCCTCAGCTTTGGCAAATTCCGCTGAAACCGCTTTAGCTTCGTCGAACTTTTTTAACGACAGCGCGGCTCCTTGTTTTGCCTTAAGCGCTTTCTCGCTCTCTCTCAAGGCTCTATGTTTCTCCAGCAAAGCGTCGGTCAGCGCGATTATCGATTTTTTCTGCTTATCGTTAAGATCAAGCTCCGCAAGAGAAAGCTTGAATTTCGCGTCATATCCCGACCACTTGGCCGCAGATACCGCTTGCTCCGCCTGCTGCTGCGCAACAGAATCCTGCGCAAACGCCGCCGAACCCGCCGCCGCAGCAAAAAGAGCCGCTAACATAAAAATAATTGCGCGTTTCATATAAACCCTTTTTTAACGGCAGAGTGAGGATTGAGGAGTGGAGAGTGAAGATACTACAACGACACTGCCTTTGCCGTATCTTCACTCCTCACTCTCCACTCTTCACTCTGTCTTTATTTCCCGTTTCCCCTGGACAGCGCGACTTCGCCGGTTCTGCACATCTCTTTTATGCCGTAAGGCATTACCATTCTCACAAAAGCGTCTATTTTATCTTCGTCGCCGGTAATTTCGACTATCATCGAATCCTGGGAAACGTCGATAATTCTCGTTCTGAAAATGGAAACCATCTGCATGATTTCGGCGCGGTTGGATTTGTTAACGTTGATCTTTATCAGCGCCAAACCTCTTTGCACAAACTCCACTTCGCTGAAATCGTTGACCTTTATAACGTCCACAAGCTTGTTAAGCTGCTTTGTAACCTGTTCAAGCACCGACTCGTCGCCCTTTACGACTATCGTCATCCTCGATATTTCCGGATCTTCCGTTTCGCCGACCGCAAGAGAATCGATATTGAATCCGCGCGCTGCAAAAAGCGTTGATATTCTTGCCAGCACGCCGAATTTATTTTCCACTAAAATTGAAATTGTGTGACGCATGTTTTGCACCTCCGGTGCAGAAGCTGGGAAGTTGGGAAGCTGAGAAGCTGAGCAACTGCGAACAACAAAGTCTTTGTCTTTGCCCAACTTCCCAACTTCTCAGCCCTCTCAGCTTCTATCATTGTCTTTGCTCAGCTTCTCAACTTCCCAGCTTCTCAGCTTCGCCGCCAACGGCGGCTCAGCCGTTCATTCTTGTCATTACATCATCCAGCGAAGCGCCTGCGGGAACCATCGGGAAAATGTTCTCTTCTATTTCGACCCACACGTCAAGCACGACGGGGCGTTTGGCTTCTAGCATTTTCTTTATCGCGGGCTCAACGTCTTTTTTATCGGTAACGCGTATGCCTAAAGCTCCGTAACTTTCTGCCCACTTTACAAAATCGGGAAGATAGACCGGACAGGTATCCCTGTTAGGCGTGTTGCACAAAGGCGGACAGTCTTTGCGCCTTGCCAGACACACCTGGGAATATCTTTTGCCGTAAAACATCTCTTGCCACTGGCGGACGTTTCCGAGATACTGGTTATTCAATATAACGGTTTTGACGTTTACTTCGTTTAAAACGGCAACCGCCATCTCCTGCATGTTCATCTGAAAAGATCCGTCGCCGGCAACAACAATAACTTCTTTATCGGGATTGCCGAACTTCGCGCCGATTCCCGCCGGAAATCCGTATCCCATGGTGCCGAGGCCTCCGGAACTTAAAAACAATCTCGGGGCTTTCGCTTTATAATACTGGGCCGACCACATCTGGTGCTGTCCGACTTCCGTTGCAACAATCGCCACGCCTTTCGTAAGTTCGGAAATTTTTTCTATAACGTATTGCGGATGAAGTTTATCGTCGTTCTTTTCATAAGAAAGGGGATGTTCCCCTCTCCACGCGTCTATTTTTTCAATCCACTCTTTGCGCTCTTTTTTATCTATTAAAGCCGACATCTCTTTCAGAACAATCTTTGCGTCTCCCACCACGGGAATATCTATGTCCACGACTTTTGAAATCGCCGTGGGATCTATGTCTATGTGTATGATTTTAGCTTTTTTGGCAAAATCGCATACTTTGCCGGTGCACCTGTCGTCAAACCTTGCGCCGACGGCTATAATAACGTCCGCAGCCTGAATGGCTCTGTTTGCATGATATGTCCCGTGCATGCCGAGCATGCTCAAACTGAGTTTCGAGTCGTACGGATAAGCGCCCACGGCAAGCAGAGTATTTGTCACTGGAATATCGGCTTTTTTTGAAATTTCCAGGACTTCGTTCTCGGCGTTTGAAACTATCACTCCGGCACCGATGTAGAGCACCGGCCGTTCGCTTTTATTTATAATTTCCGCCGCTCTTTTTATCTGCCCGATATGTCCGTGAATGTTGGGCTTGTACGAACGTATCTCAACTTTTTCCGGATAAACAAACTCGCATAATGCGCGCTGAACGTCGATCGGAATATCCACCAAAACCGGACCCGGCCTTCCGGTAGAGGCTATGTAAAAAGCTTCTTTAATAGTTCTGGCCAGCTCTTTTACGTTTTTGACCAAAAAATTATGTTTTGTGACCGGACGCGTGATGCCGGTGATGTCGGCTTCCTGAAAAGCGTCCTGCCCTATTACAGCTGTTGAAACCTGACCGGAAAAAGCTACCATCGGCACGGAATCCATATAAGCGGTTGCAAGTCCGGTAACTATATTTGTAGCTCCCGGGCCTGAAGTGACTATGCACACGCCGGGCTTTCCGGTAGAGCGGGCATAGCCGTCGGCCATGTGCGCCGCGCCCTGTTCGTGCCTTGTCAAAATAAAGTTCAGCTTTGAGCCGTGGATTGCGTCAAAAATCGGCAACGCCTGTCCTCCGGGAAGGCCGAACACTACTTCAACGTTCTCCCTCAATAAACTTTCCACTAAAATCTGCGCGCCTGTCTTTTCCATAGTGCTTTACCCTCCTTGAGGGAAGCCCTCCTCGGGGGCTTCGCCACTTTTTTATTACGTCATTGCGAGCCGGAAACAAAGTTTCAGGCGCGGCAATCCAGACAATAAAACTGTTGCTTCTTATACACTTCGACTTCGCTCAAGCCTTCGGCTTTATGGATTGCTTCGTCAATGCTCCGCATTTCCTCGCAATGACGGCAACTAATTCAAGCCGAGCTCCTGCATAACCTGCTTATAGTACTCATCCATCATTTTTTTGCCTTTTTCAAAATCTTTTTTATCCTGCTCGCTCATATTTTTCGCATCTTTTTTATAAGTAGTTTCAAATAGAGCTGCCTGCTTTTTAAAAATATCATCCATATTCTTTTTAAACTCGGCTTTTTGTTCCGGCGTCATATCTTTCATCATATTTTTCAAGCCGGCTATCATACTCTTCATTTGCGTCTGCGCCTGGGAAAGCATTTCCTGCTGTTTCTGCATATCCGTCTGATCTTGAGAATTTCCCCCGTTACCCTGCTGAGAATAAGCAAAGCCGCAAACCACCGACAAAATAAAAACAACTGCAAATAATTTTTTCATAAAATGCTCCGTTTTTAATCGTCATTGCGGGCTCCGACCCGCAATCCATGGTTCGCTGCAAGATTGCGGCTCGGAGCCCGCAATGACGGCAACAGCGAAACTTATTCACCCTACAGCGTAGTTTGCCGTATCTTCACTCCTCACTCCCCACTCTTCACTCTTATTTTAAAACAGCGCCTGTATCCGCCGACTGCACCAGCTTTGCATATCTGGACAGGTAGCCGGTTTTAACTTTGGGCTCCGGCTTGACCACCTTGGACAATCTCTCTTTTATCTGTTCATCGGACAATCTTACGTTAAGGGTTCTTTTCGGAATATCTATCTCGATTATATCGCCTTCATTGATCGCCGCAATAGCTCCGCCTGAAGCGGCTTCCGGGGAAATGTGGCCTATGCACGGGCCTCTGGTTCCGCCGGAAAAACGCCCGTCTGTAAGTAAAGCGACGCTGTCGCTTAAACCCATGCCCGTAAGAGCGCTTGTCGGAGAAAGCATCTCTCTCATTCCCGGACCGCCTGACGGCCCTTCATACCTTATCACCACGACGTCGCCGGGAACTATTTTCCTGTCAAGGACAGCTTTCATCGCGTCGTCTTCCGAGTTAAACACTCTGGCTTTTCCGGAAAACACTTTCATCTTTTCGCTGACCGCAGCCTGTTTTACGACGGCGCCGTTTGGCGCAATATTTCCTTTCAGTATCGCAATGCCGCCCTCGGATTTGTACGGATTATCGGCTCGTATAACATCGGTATCCAAAATTTTTCCTTCTTTCGCTATCTCTATTATATTTTTTCCGGTCACGGTTATCGAAGGCTGCAGGCTTTTTTGCAAAGCGGAAAGTACCGCAGGTACTCCGCCGGCATTGTCCAAATCTTCCATATAGTGATCGCCCGCGGGCTCCAAACAGCAGATCTGCGGAGTTTTCTTTGAAATCTCATCGAACAAATTCAACGGCAGATCTATCCCCGCTTCATGCGCGATCGCCGGAAGATGCAAAACCGTGTTTGTTGAGCCGCCCAAAGCCATGTCCATAGCAATCGCGTTTTTAAACGCGTTCATATTCATTATCTGTCTCGGCGTGGTGTTGTCTTTTACAAGCTCGACAACTCTTATGCCTGATTCATAAGCTATTCTTTTTTTCTTTGCGCTGACCGCAAGCGACGTGGCGCAGTCTTTTAACGACATGCCCATAGTTTCCGTAAGACATGCCATAGTGTTTGCCGTGTACATTCCCTGGCATGAACCTGCTCCGGGAC
>WQUP01000083.1 GCA_009782015.1 Endomicrobiia bacterium
GTAAAATATGTTGATTTCCGTTCTTTTTTTCGCGGCTTCAAGAGGCTTGCGGTAAGTCGTCATATTTGTCAGCCACTGGTCTTCTTTAAGATTGTTCTTAAGAATTTTTGCGGTTTCGTCGTATGCCTGACTGTACCAGCCTTTATCAAGTTTCTCAAGCCAGGCAGCGCTTACGGCTCTGATATCTTTGGCGCTTATGCCTTTTGGAAGATCGACTTTATCTTCTTTGGTCTCTTTAGGACACCCCGTAAAAACTACTGCAGAAATAACTGCAAACGCGCAAATCACAAAAAACTTTTTCATTTACTTTCTCCGTAACATTTATATTTAGTACAGCCCTAAGGCGCCGGCAATGTGCAGCAGCATGAAAAACACCGCGGCTGCGGCAAAATATTTATGATATTTAAACTTTCTCCGCATCCCGAGCAACGCTGTCGCCGCAAAAAGCGCGGCAGCAATTATTCCGAAGATTATAAAAAGAGGCATTTGAAATCTCCTAAAAACAGTTGGGTCTTTCTAAAAACCTCTAAAACCGACACTGTCAAACTGGTGTCATGCTGAACTTGTTTCAGCATCTCGTCGTAAAAACATTAACGGCAGATCCTGAAACAAGTTCAGGATGACGCGGCTATGGTGTTTTTAGAGAAACCCAGTTAATAATTAACAATTAATAGTTAATAATTTAGGTGTTTTCGCCATGCGAAAACAGGATTCCTTATATTTCGGCAAAGCCGAAATTCAACAATTATTCACTATTCACTTTTAACTATTAATTGCCGTTAAGAATTTTTTTTGCAAACTCTTTTCCGGCCTCAAAGCATTTGTCCAGCTCTTCTTTTGACGGCGCGTAAACGACTTTTATGCCGTCCAAAACTTTTTCTGTTCCCGATTCCGCGATAACGGCCTCAAGATTTTCTACCGCTTCTCCGCTCCAGCCGTACGAGCCGAAAGCAAAGGATTTGCGCCCTTTGGGTTTGAGCCCTTTGTAAAAGTGCATAAAACCGTCTATGAGCGGAAGCATAAAATTATCATGCGTTGACGAGCCGAAAACTATGCCTTTTGCGTCGAGAATATATGCGGCTATGTCCGATCTTTCGTTTTTCGACACGTCTATTAAAGCAGCTTCAACGCCCTCTGAAGCTATGCCATCTGCGATCTTTTTCGCCATAATTTCCGTCGAATGCCACATCGTTTCGTAAATCACCGCGGCTTTGTTCTGCACGGAGTTTGCAGCCCAGTAAGCTGACTTTTCCAAAATCTCCGCAATATGCTTGCGCCATATAAGACCGTGGCTGGGCGCTATGAGCTCTATGGCGAGATTCATCTTTTTAATAGCCGCAAGTTTTCCCGCAAGAAGCTGTCCGAACGGCCACAAAATGTTCGCGTAATATATTTTCGCTTCGTCCATTAAAGAACAGTAATCGACTTCGTCGTCGAAAATTTTTGACGTCGCGTAATGCTGCCCGAAACCGTCGTTTGAAAAAAGAATTTTATCGAAAGCCGAGTAGGTAAACATGCTGTCCGGCCAGTGTATCATCGGAACGTCTATAAACTCGAGAGTGCGCCTGCCGATATTTACGCTTTGTCCGGTTTTGACCGAAATCCAGCGGGAGACGAAGTCTCCGCACGCGCCGTAATATTTTAACAGGCCCTGCCTGGCTTTTTCTGTTCCGTAAATTTTGGCGTTGGGGCAGAGCTTTACTATTTCCGGAAAAGAGCCGGAATGGTCGGGCTCTATGTGGTTGATTATTACCGCGTCGATCTTTGAAGGGTCAACGACCTCTTTTATGTTTTCGACAAACTCTTTAGTAAAACCCGCGTGAACCGTGTCTATGAGAACGGTTTTTTCGTCTTTTATGATGTAAGAGTTATATGTCACTCCGCGTCTTGTGACGTAGGTGCTGCCGTGGAAGTTTCTGACACTCCAATCAACGCAACCTACGGAGTAAACGCCTTCTTTTACCAAATGTGCGGACATGCGAACTCCTTTAACGGCAGAGTGGGGAGTGGAGAGTGAAGAGTGGAGATACGACAAAGACAAAGCCGTTGCAGTATCTTCACTCTTCACTCCTCACTCTTCACTCTTTTTTTGTTAGTCTTCTTTTCTTTTGCCGAGCTCTTTGTCTATGTATATTAGGTTTCCTTTTGACGCGCCTGCCATTTCGAGTTTTGCTATGACTTCCTCGACGTTTGCTTCTTCTTCGACCTGCTCGCTGACAAACCACTGCAGGAAAGAAAGCGTCGCGTAATCTTTATCCTCGTAGGCTATGCTTACGAGATTGTTTATAAGGCTTGTGATATACTTTTCGTGGCCGAGCGCGTTGTTAAACATTTCAGGCAGCGACTCCCACTCAAATCTTGGCTCGTCGATCTGCAAAAGTTTTACTCTGGCGCCTCTTTCGATCATATATTTGTACATCTTATCGCCGTGCGAAAGCTCTTCTTCGTACTGTTTTCTAAACCATGCTGCTGCGCCGTTTAAGTTCATCTCAGAGCAGCAAACCGACATCGCAAGATACAAATAAGCGGAAAAATACTCGTTTTTGACCTGCTCGTTTAAAGCGTTGCACATCTTGTCCGAAAATTTTCCTGACATAAATCCCCCTATTTTGATGCCGCACATGAAGGGCATTCGCCGTACTCGGCAGAATATTGCGCCCCGCATATTTGGCACACTTTTATTTTACAGGCCTTGCCTGCGGCATTGCCCGAAGCTTTGCTTCCCGCGCACGGCTTGCAAAAATCCGGGCTGAAACATCCGTTAGTCAGCTCCGGCTCGCAAAACGGACATGCGCAACTTTGGCTGAAGCAGCCTTGGCTAAAGCAGCCTTTGTTTTCTTTCATTTTATTTTCCAAGTTTAAAAGGTGTCATGCCGAACAACTATTGTTTTTCTTTTCACAAATGTGTCATCCTCGAATGTCTTAATCGGGGATCGTTTCGGCATCTTGCCGTTAAACAACCAGACCCTGAAACGAGTTCAGGGTGACACTGCTAAATATTTTTAGAAATACCCATTTTGGATTTATAATTTTCTACGGCCTTATGAAGCGCGTCCGCTCCGAGATTTGAGCAGTGCATTTTGTTTGGCGGCAGTCCGCCGAGCTCGTTCGCCACGTCGGCATTGGTAATGGCAAGAGCCTCGTCAAGAGTTTTCCCCTTTGCCATCTCGGCAACCATTGACGAAACCGCTATGGCCGCGCCGCAGCCGAAAGTTTTAAACTTGACGTCGTCAAGGACATTGTCCTTAACTTTTATATAAAACGTCATCATGTCGCCGCAAACGGGATTTCCGACTTCGCCGACGCCGTCCGCGTCTTTTATCTCGCCCACATTCCTGGGGTTTGCAAAATGGTCCATAACTTTTTCCGAATAAAAAGGCATTTTCTATCTCCTTCGGAGATAAGAGTGAAGAGTTGAGAGTGAGGAGTGAAGATACGGCCTTGCTTGTCATTCCGTGCTTGACACGGAATCCATTTTAACTAAAAACCTTTTGTATTCCTTATGTCTGTAAACGACAACGTGGATTCCGGCTTTCGCCGGAATGACAACAAAGAACTCGCTGCTGTATCTTCACTCCTCACTCTTCACTCCTCACTCTCTTCCGTTATATTACAGTGGTCGTGCTCATAATCAGTGCCCGGGCCGGCTTTCATTCTTTGGCCGGTTTTTAAAAAGTGCGCGTACAGCGGAGACATTTCTCTGAGCCGTCTGACTATGCCCGGGAACGTTTCCAAAACGTAATCTATTTCTTGTTCCGTCGTATATTTTGACAGCGTGAAAAGTATCGAACCCTGCCCTACGGCAACATCGACGTTCATCGCGCTTAAAACATGCGAAATTTTGAGATTTTTGTTTGCGCACGCCGAACCGCTTGCGGCCATGATGCCTTTGGCATCCAATAACAAGAACAGCGCTTCGCCTTCCACAAACTCTATGGAAAAATTCACGTTTCCGGGAAGGCGGTTTTTGCCTTGCGGTACGCCGTTTAGATATATGTGTTCGATGCTTTTAGGAAGTTCGAAAATGAGTTTGTCTCTCAGAAATTTCATCCGCTCGGCGTTTGCCAAAAGTTCAGCCTTTGCTATTTTGCAAGCTTCGCCAAAGCCCGCAATCGCGGGGATATTTTCTGTTCCGGCACGTTTTGAATTTTCTTGAACGCCTCCGTCAATCTGCGGCGCTATTTTGACGCCTTTTTTAAGATACAAAGCCGCCGCGCCTTTGGGCCCGTACATTACTGAAGCGGATAAAGTCAGCGTGTCAACGCCGAGATCTTCAACGTTTACCGCAATTGCGCCGCAAGTGCAGACCGCATCCGTATGAAAGACAGCTTCGCTGCCCTTTTTAGTTAGCGCCGCAAGCTTTTGGATATTTTGTATGGTGCCTACTTCGGGGTTTGCGTGCTGGATTGACACAAGAATTGTGTCCGGCCTCAAAGCTTTCTGCAGCTCTTCTTCGGCAACAACGCCCTTTGCGTCAGCCGGCAGATAGGTTACGGAAAAGCCTTCTTTTTCAAGCCTTTTTACCGAATTCAAAATTGAAAAGTGCTCGATTGCGGACACTATTATATGTTTGCCTTTGTCCGCGTAAGCATGAGCAATGCCTTTTATAGCCAGATTATTGGATTCCGTTGCGCATGAAGTAAAGATTATTTCCTGAGAGTTTGCTCCTATCAAAGCGGCAACACCGCTTCTGGCTTCTTCAAGCGCATCCTTGGAAATCGAACCGAGAGAGTAAATGCTTTGCGGGTTTCCGTAGTTTTCCGTGAGGTACGGCATCATCGCTTTTAAAACTTTTTCGTCGATTTTAGTATTGGATTGGTTGTCTAAATATATTTGTTTCATGTTAAAAAGATGCGAAGATGCCGGGATGCAGAGATGCAGGATAACGACTAAAAAATTTTATGTTTTGCCGTTGCTCCGCATCCCTGCCTCTGTGCATCCCTGCCTCGCCTCTGCTATATTTTCTCAAACGAATCTTTGCCTACGCCGCAAACCGGACACGCCCAATCTGCCGGTATATCTTCAAAAGCCGTTCCCGGAGCTATTGCCGAGTCCGGATCGCCTTTTTCTGGGTCATAAATATAACCGCACGCCGTGCATCTCCATTTTTCCATAACTTTCCTCCTTTTGCGCAACCTACTCAAAGATTATGTCGTCATCCGCGTTCGTTTCTTCTTTCGCCGCAACGCCTTTCTTTCTGCACTCTTTGCATACGCCGTTATAGCATATAAAAATGTCTTTTATTTCGTGACCGTCAATCTCTTTTTGCAAAAGGCCGGTGCATGGCCCGATATCAAAAATACTGCCGCACTCGCCGCACATAAAGTGGTAATGAGCTTCCGTATGAGCGTCAAAACGCATCTCTCCGTTTCTGGTATTCATGCACTTTATCATGCCTTCTTTTGCCAGCTTGTTTACGGTATTATAAACGGTTGTGCGGGATATATGCGGCATATTCTCGCGCACTTTATTAAATATGTCATCGGCAGTAGGATGCAATTTAGAGTTTTCTAAGAACTCTAAAATCTTTTTCCTCTGCTGAGTGCATTTTAGGCCTGATGGTAAGTTTTTATTTGTACTCATTGCAATTAGATTATACATTCTTTTAAAATAAATTTCCAGAAGAACTGAACAAACCGGAATTCATTATTGCGTTAATTTCCGAATAATAACCTTTAATCCGCTGGTAGCTTTTATAAAAAAGCGCAATAAGAACTGCGCTTATGGCCAAGATTATAAGCGTAACAATTATCTTTTTTTTAAGCGAGTAACTTTTATTTATCCAAATCAACGGAACGGAAAGA
>WQUP01000084.1 GCA_009782015.1 Endomicrobiia bacterium
TTTGTCTTCTCGGACAGGGGAATTTACCGCCCCGGAGACGACATAAATCTCGGGATAATAGTCAGAAACAGCGATTGGAGCGACATATCGGGCATACCCGTAAAAGTGGTCTTAAAAGATCCTTTCTCAAAGACCGTTTTTGAAAAAACCGCGACGCTAAACGCGACAGGATTTTTAACCGTTGACGGCATAAAAACGTACAATGTTTCGCCGACAGGAACCTACTCGGCAAGCGTCTATCTGATTAAAGACGATAAAAGCGAATTCCTTTTGGGAAGCGCTTCTGTGACGGTGCAGGAGTTCAGAACTGACACTATCAAGGTTTCTGCCAAAATAACCGGCGCGGCCGGCTCCGGCTGGACATTGCCGGAAAACCTTAAAACTCTCGTAACGGTAAACAACTTTTTCGGAACTCCCGCACAGAACAGAAACGTAAAAGCTTCCTACGCTTTAAGCCCGACAGAATTTACATTTCCCAAATACGCCGGATTCAGATTTCCCGATCCTTACAGGCTCAACACCAGAAACGCGGTACAGAGCCAAAGCGAGAATTTTGCCGACGCAAAAACGGATGAAAACGGCGAAGCAAGTTTCGCATTCGACCTTTCAAAATATTCAGGAGGAACATACAACCTGACGTTTTCCGCGGAAGCTTTTGAAGGCGACAGCGGAAAGAGCGTCTTTACCTATGACAGTGTAAAAGTTTCCCCTTACAAATATCTGCTCGGCTATAAGACAACTTCAAAACTCGAATATCTCAATAAAGGAGCGTCTTCGACGCTTAATATAGTTGCTGTTGACAACGATCTTAAAGGGGTAACGCTCAAAGACCTTAAACTAAGAGTAAAGCAAATACAATATATATCATCGCTGGTAAAGCAGGACAACGGAGTTTACAAATTTCAGAGCGTCGCCAAAGAAACGGTTATAAGCGAAAAGCCTCTCAACATATCTGCCGACGGCATATCTGCCGGCGGCAGCGCGCTTTCCTTAAATACGGAAAATCCCGGAACTTTTGTCTTGGAGATAGAAGACGGGCAGGGAATGAAGATTCTGAATATACAATACTTTGTTGCCGGAAGTTCAAACCAGAGTTTTACAATAGAGAAAGACGCAAATCTCACCATAAATCTTGAAAGCAATGAAGTCGCTCCGGGAAATCAGCTGACGCTCAACATTACCGCGCCGTACACCGGAGCCGGTCTTATAACCATAGAAAAAGACAAAGTTTACGCTTATAAATGGTTCCAGACCGACACAAACAGCTCGGTGCAGAGGATAACTGTTCCGGAAAATCTCGAAGGCAACGCCTATGTCAACGTCTCGTTTATACGCTCGATAAATTCAAAAGAGATTTTCTCAAGCCCCCACAGCTATGCGGTCGTGCCTTTTAAGGTGAACATGGCAAAAAGGAAAGCCGTCATAAGCCTGCAAACGCCCGAGATGATAAGGCCCGGAGAGGAACTTGAAATATCGTATAAGACTTCCCAGAACTCCAAAATAGTCGTTTATGCGGTTGACCAGGGAATACTTCAGGTTGCCGGCTACACAACGCCTAACCCATTGGCTTTCTTCTTTGCCAAAGGCGCTCTTCAGGTGCAGACTTTCCAGACTGTTGACATGATACTGCCAGACTACAAAATAATCAGGGAGATCGCGGGAATCGGCGGCGGCGAAGGATACGATATGATCGCCAAAAACCTCAACCCGTTTGCCAGAAAACAGGCAAAGCCTGTAGTGTTTTGGTCATCGACGCTTGAGGCCACGACGGAGTATCAGAAAGTGAAATTCAAAGTCCCTGATTACTTCAACGGGCAGCTTAAAGTGATGGCGGTAGCGGCAAATCCGCAGCAGGCAGGATCAGCGGACAAGGACGTGATTGTTAAATCTCAGGTCATCATAATGCCGGTTGCGCCTCTGGCGGCGATTACGGGAGATACTTTTGAAGTTACTGCAACGGTATCTAACAATATAGAAGGCTCAAAATCCGCAGCGCTTGACGTGTGGCTTGAAACGAATAAAAAATTCGAGATAACGGGAACTAACAAGCAGACCATAGAAGTGAAAGAAGGCGGCGAAAAGATAGTGAGATTTACTCTCAAAACTCTCGACTCGCTTGGCTCCGGCGATATCGTTTTCAAAGCGCAGCATAAACAGGATATATACAAATCCGAAGTGAGCGTAAGCGTAAGGCCGGCATTTGCGTACCAGACTATGATAAAATCCGGCGTCTCGAAAAAAGCTAAGACCGAAATAAGCGGTTTTGCAAGAGATATGTACGACGAATTCGCAAACAGAGAGATAACGGCGTCTTATAATCCGCAGCTTATCTTTTTTTCATTGAAGAGCTATTTCTCAAAATATCCGTACGGCTGCACGGAACAGATCGTAAGCGCGGCATTTCCGTTCATTTATCCTGCGACGTCAAACAGAAAAGGATTTATAACCGCCGACGAACAGCAGGCTATGTTTAACAACGCTCTTTCAAAAGTCCGCCTCAGACAGCTCAGTTCCGGAGGTTTCGCGCTGTGGCCGAACTCTTCCGATATCGACAATTACGTATCGGTTTACGCCCTGCATTTCTTTACTGACGCAAAAGAGCTGGACTATCCGGCGCCGAATGAAATCCTTGCCGCAGGCAAAAACTGGCTGCAATACTTTGCTTCGGAACTGCCTAGAAGCATGGAAGACGCAAGGCTTAAAGCCTATGCAAACTACGTCCTCACTAGAAACGGCTACATAACCACGAACAACCTGCTGATGCTTGAAGATTACCTGAACTCAAACCAAAAGAAATGGCAGAAAGACATAATTTCGGCATACATGGCTTCGTGCTACTCTCTTTTGAGAGATTTTAAAAAGGCAGATGCTTTGATAAAGTCGTATGTGCCGGAGACAAAAGATAAATTCATATTTTACTCGGACTTTGATTCGAGTTCCCAGAGAAACGCGATTTATCTCTATCTGTGCAACAAGCATTTTGCACAAAACTTAAATCCCGACGCGCAGGCGATAGCCGACGGGCTTGTGCAGATAATAATGGACGGAAAATATAACACGATATCCTCGGCGCATATTTTGCTCGCACTGCTGTCGTACGGAGTCTCCATGGAAGGAAAAGACGCCGGCATAACCATAAGCGCTAAAGGAAAAGACGGCAAGGAAAAACAGCTGACGCTTAACGCGGATCCGTTTCCGTACTCGAAATTTTCTTCCGACGTTTCGGGATTTACAGTGAACTCCGATGCCGATACCGGCAGAGTGTATTACAGCGTGATCCAGCAGGGTTTTGACAGAACGCTCAAAGAGTATGCCAACGGCCTTGAACTGATGCGTGAATATATTGACGCAAACGGCGCCGTCGTAAAAAGCGCCAAGCTCGGAGACACATTGACGGCGCGCATAAGAGTAAAAAACAAATCGTACGATTACGTATCTTTGGTCATCGTGGACCTTCTGCCTGCGGCTTTTGAAATAATAAGCGGCACTCAGAGCGGATCATTCTCAAGCGTTGACGCAAGGGAAGACAGAATGATATTTTTTGCCACTGTCGGAAAAAGCATAACAGAGCTGACCTATCAGGTAAAAGTTGTAACAAAAGGCGCTTTTACCGTGCCCGGAGTTTACGCCGCGGCAATGTACGATCCCGAAATATCCGCGCAGACAAAAACCGGAACCATAGAGATAACGCAGCCGGCAGATAACGGCAAGTAATAAGTAACAAGTAAAAAGTAATAAGTAACGACAAAGCCGTTAAAATTCCCCTTTATCATAAAGGGTGAGTGTGCTAGGAATAATGAGCACGAGTCACGAACGGGCGCGAGATGTGAGCGCACTGCCCGAGAGCGAAGCGGAGGGTGGACGCGAAGCGGACGGGGTATGGGTATTGTCTTTAGCTGTTATTAGTTATTGGGTTTCTCTAAAAACCCCTGCTTGTCATCCCGGAAGGCAGTAGTCCGGGATCTGCCTTAAAGCTTGATCGACGACAAGAAACTGCAGATACCGGACAGAAACTTCCCGGTATGACAGACTTAAGGGGTTTTTAGAGAAACCCTATTCATAAAAATGCTCACGTTTATTTCCATCCACCGACTATTGACCTTGATTGTTTATAAAAGTAAACAATAGATAATAAAAACATGTTTTTTGAATAGGTTTCATTTTATTTTTCATTTTTTATTTAGCTAATAGGTTATTATTACCTTAATATTTACCGTTCTTGAGGCTGAACTGCTCGGATTTGTTACTACAATACTGTAATTACCGCTATCAACCAAAACATCTCCCGTAGCTAAAGCTGTTTTTATGCCGGAATCATAGGCAACTGTTCCCTTATCTAAATTTTGAATTCTGAATCCTATAGTACTCCCAAATATTTCCGTTACAGTTACCGTTAATTTTCCTATTTTCTTTACAGTAAATGTTTTGGCACCTTCATAACCGGGATCTATGAAGTTATTTTCTATCGATACCAATGTTTCTTCAACCGGCCCATTAACAACCTTATTCTTATTACTGTCGTCTTTTGAACAGCTCGACAAAGAAAAAACCGCTCCAAAAACCAAAAATACAAGAATTGTTAACTCTACAATCTTTTTCATTTTACTACCCCCGTTTGTTTTTTATATTTGTTGGAGGTTGTAAGCATGGCAAAATAAAAAGCGGCGATCCCTTGAGCTAGGTTGAGTAACTCGGGTATCGCCGCCGCTCGCCCCCGAAGGAGCGAGCAAACACAAGCGATTACCTGTTGGACTCAACCTATGCCTTGCAAGATATTACTCTTACCAAGCTCGACGCAGTCTTTCTCTGCGCTTCCAACAAATAATCTTCTATTTTAAGCGTCTCTCAACGCTTCATTTCCGTCATAAACTCCTAATTATTTCAAATTCCTTTTTTTGACTTTTCGGATTTTTCAATTCTCAATAATTCTTCAAAATCCGAAACATATTTTGCGTCTTGAATCGGGCGGAATTTTTCATATTCCGCTATAGCTTTGACATCCGCCTGCTCTTTGCTGATTTTGCCAAGTCCGCGCAATACGGGAAAGCCGTTTAAATCCAAATATCTGCCCATGAAACCAATCCAATCCTGCATAGCAGTGGGAAGCCGCCTTTCCGCGCGCATTTGCGCTAAATCCAAAAATGCGTTGACCGCTAACCGCAGTCTGTGAAGTTCGTCATCACTTAAATAATTCTTTGCTGTCGTAACGTCAGTTTTATATATTTTGCCATGCGGCGAATGCGCCCATGAAGTCAATCCCATGTGTTCTTTCTCGGCATCCGCGCGTTTGTATATAATTTCTGCGGCAGTATTTCCGGCAATAGCAAAATGCAATTTATTTTGAATAAAGGCAAAAAATTCTTTGGTTATTGCGCTGTTTTTATCATAGTCTGACGCCAGCGCAAAAATATCGGCAAGCTGCAGATAAATTCGACGTTCGGATAGGCGTATATCGCGAATCCGCTCCAGCATTTCCTTGAAATAGGCTTCGTCGAATTTTCTGCCTGTTTTGAACCTATCGTCGTTCAAAACATAACCTTTCTGTATGTATTCGTGCAACACCCTTGTGGCAAATTTGCGGAACTGTGTCGCTTTAATAGAATTAACGCGGTAACCTATCGAAATTACGGCGTCAAGATTATAGAAATCAATTTCCCGCTCTACTTTCCGTTTACCTTCAGTTTGAACCCGCCGGATTTTCCGGCGAGTTGAATTTTCATCCAACTCTTCGGATTTATAAATATTTGAAAGATGTTCGCTTATAGTGCGCGGGTCAACGTCAAAAAGCTTGCCTATAGTTTC
>WQUP01000085.1 GCA_009782015.1 Endomicrobiia bacterium
TGTCCGAGAAGACAAAAGCTTTTATGCCTCTCGATTTGTTTTCGGACGCAAACTCTCCGCCGGTGTCAAACTTTGAGTAGTCAACCGCTCTGTCCGAGCTGTTGAACGGCATAAAAGATGTGTCGTCGCCTTTAGTGACGATATATGCGACGGGCTGCTTTTCATATTGAAATCCGTCGATTTTATTAAATACGGCGCAGCCCTGCTCATCCGTGTACTGCGTCAAAACGGGTATCCCGTTTTTGCCTAAAACATCTACCTTGGCGCCGGCCACAGGCCTGCCGCTTTTTATCGACATCACGAAAACGTTATATTTTTTCGTGTAATCTTTTTTGGCAAGTATTCCCATGTCAGTAGCCAGGATAAAGCGGCTGTCGCTGACGCCTTCGTCGGTGTTTGTCGATGGCGTATAACCCTTTATTTTGACGAAGAACAGCCCGGAAGCTCCCTGGCTTTTAAGGAATTCGTTCATGTCAACGGTCGAATAGTTGGCTTTTTCTATGGAGATATTGAGCGGGATCACTTTGCTGAAACACTGAGATATGTTGTATTCGTTGAAGTCATACTCATTTTTAAAACCGGGATGCGCGAAAGAACCGTAGCTGTAAGTCTGAGATATCAGATGGTTTATCTGCGACGGCATAACTCTTGCGATATCCACTTTTACGCCGCTCACGCCTCTGGTTTTAAACGTCAGCATCCTTGATCCGTCAAGCGGGAGAATGGCTCCGTTTTGCAGCAGGCTTACTTGTTTAGGAAATCCGGCGGAAGTTACGAGAGTACTGAAAGGTTTTTTTATCGCGAAGTCGGTCTGCGAAACTATGCCTTCGTTTATCTTTACATATACATAGCGGTTTGCCATATCTGGCGCGTTGTATTTGAACATGTAAACGCCGCTTATGTCCGAAGCATTGTCCATCTGTTTAAGATCGAGCTTTTTTGATTTATTCAAAACAGCCGGAGTAACCTCTGAAAAGCTCCACTGATAGCTGTAAGGCCGCACAATTCTGTCGCGAGTTCCTTCTTCTCCGTAATCTCCGTCTCCGCCGTCGCCGGAATCTTTGTCTCCGCCGGTAACTTCAATCCGGTCGTTTTGCTGCTTATTTGTATCAGGGTTTAGCATGGGGAGCAGATAAGCTTCGACTTTGCCTTGAAGCTGTTTCGCATCGACCCCGTCGGTAAACTCAAGCGATATGAACTGTTCCGGCTCTTCCTGGTCATTGTTTACGATTATCGCGTCCACGTTAGCTATTCTGAAAAACTTATCCTGCGACGGTATGCCGTAGGCCTGTTTTATCTTGTCCCGCATGTCTTTTCCGCCGGCAGCCGCTCTGGCGGACGACAGCTCTATTACGGCAACCTGATCTTTCGTCAGTATGCTTACCGGATCTGAAACAATAAACGCGTTTCTTTTAAGTTTGTCGTAAGTAACCTTGAACGGAAAATCCTTTTTATCTATCTTTAAACTGAGATTTTTTTCAAAGTATTTTGTATCAACCGCATGAGTAAAACTGAAGGAAGCCTGAAGCTGACGTATTTTGGGATTTTTAGGATCCTGATAAAGCTGGAAATTATTTAAGCTCGCTGAAAAATCCGGCGTTGCTACGGTATATGAGTATTCACTAAGCGCAAAAGAAGGGCTGAAAATATCTTTCGGAAACTTTATCTTGTATTTTTCTCCGGCAGGCCAGTCGTTTTTAGGGTAAAATACCAGCGAGTGTTCGTCAGCCCATCTCCATACGCCCTCAGCCTCAGGAGACATTTTTATGCCTGTAACGTCTTTATCCAGCATCTCAAGCTTTGCCGCAGACTCGTAGAAATAAAAAGTTATCGGATCAGGCTTGCTCTCTACAACATTTCCGCTGCCGTCATCGTAGTACTGCGTAATATTAGGCGGGTTTACCATTACATTTGAGAATCTGTTGTCATTTTCGCGCGGGGTACGTTTAAAAATAGACATCAGCGATTTATACGGCCTGAATGCTATATCCCCGGGAGACGGCATATAAATAAAGCCCTTTTTCACCAAAAAACTGCCTAAAATGATGACGAGCAGCGCAGCAATTACAAAAATCTGAACAACTCTCTTTTTCTTCATGAATTCTCCCTTTGAATTTAAAAATGTTATATAGGTAAAATGATTTTTTTCAAAGACGCGCTATTATATCAATTATGGAGTTTTATAAGCAATGAAACGGCGATGCAGGGATGCGGAGACGCGGAGATGCAGGGTAACGGCTTATAACGGCAGAGCGAAAAGTTAAGATAAAGACATCGGATTGTTTTATCTCAATGACCGCAAAGAGACAATTGCGGGTAAATTTGTCATGCGCGAAGTCGCAAGATATAATCCGTAAAGTCGTTGCCGTTGCTTCGCATCTCTGCATCCCTGCATCCTCGCATCTGCCGTTGCTGCTATTGTGTTTTTTTGCCGAATCTTGTACAATTTTCAGCATGATTTTTTAAGAAGGCGGAGCGACATGTCAGACAACTGTCTTTTCTGCAAAATTGCCAAAGGCGAGATCCCTTCGCAAAAGGTATATGAGGACGCGAAAGTATTTGCTTTCAGGGACATAAATCCGCAGGCTCCGGTCCATATCGTCATAATACCGAAAAAGCATATAGCGGCTTTGGCTTCGGTTTCGGAATCCGAAGAGAGTATTCTAGGGCATATTCAGGTAGCGGCGTCAAAAATTGCCGCTCAGTTTCCGGAGTTAAAAAACGGCTTCAGGCTGGTTAATAACAGCGGCGCAGACGCAGGGCAAACCGTTTTTCATATACATTATCATCTGCTTGGCGGCCGTTCTTTCGGCTGGCCTCCGGGATGAAGAAAGAGTGGGGAGTTAAGAGTGAAGAGTGGGGATACGGCGACAGTGCTGCCGTTGTAGTATCTTCACTCTCCACTCTTCACTCTGCTGTTAAAATTTCTTTTCAAAAGAAAGGTGGTGTTTTAGGATTATGGTAAATGTTAAAGTTCGTGAAGGCGAATCTATCGAAGAAGCGATAAGGCGCTTCAAGAGAGAATGCGAAAGAAACGGAATAATGCAGGAAATAAAGAAACGCGAATACTATAAGGCTCCCAGCGTTTTGAAGAAAGAAAAGCTTGCCGAAGCCAAAAGAAAAATCCGTCGCAAAATGCTTAAAGATAACAGATGGGCGAAGTGACAAAAGACAAGAAGTAAACTGGGCTTTTGTCATCCTGAGGCAGTGAAGGGACAATGTCCCAAACTGCCGAAGGATCTAGAGGGTCGCAGTGCGACGAATAAGGAGCACGAGCCTGCGACGGGCGCGAGATGTGAGCGCACCGGACTAGATTCTTCATCGCTTTGCTCTTCAGAATGACAGCAATGTATGTCATCCCGGAAGGTCGTAATCCGGGATCTGCGTTAATTAAAAAAATGAAGAGAGCTGTGTTTTTTAGCTTACGGAATACAGTTCTCTTTCGTTTTTAAAACCTGTTTTTTATTTACCAGAGCTTTTGTCGTTGTTGTCATCCTGAGGCGAGGACTTTGTCCTCAACGAAGGATCCAGATGTCTAGACTCAGGACTCATTAATCCCCGAGCTTGCTACATGAAAGTGCTAAGTCGTCACTCTGCACGAAGCCGCAGAGTCTATAAATTAATAGATTCTGCGACTTCGCGCAGAATGACAACTGATGCTGTGCAGCCTGCTCAGTGCGGAGCTTCCCAATATGATCACGGCAGTTTATTGAGTCATGAACCTAGACCCTTCGGGAACAAAGTTCCCTCAGGGTGACAGACAAGACGGTAGAGGTGTTATATGAAACTAAAACAAATTCAGAAGACGTTTGTAAGAGAAGGAATAAATGCCGACCCCAGAGGCGTTGACATAGTCAAGCTCGACCTTTTAAAACGCAAAGAAGATTACGACGCTCTTTCAAAAGAAAAAAAAGAAACTTACGATACCGAAAGCCTTGAAAATCCGTATTACGATTCAAGAATTCTTTTCGGCAACCCGGATACCGAAGTAAAATCCGTCATGGTCGGAATAGACATGGAAACGCCTGAAATCCTTCTTGCGAAACAGCTCATAGATTCAGGCAAAAAAATAGATCTCGTCATCGCGCACCATCCCGAAGGCTATGCCTACTCGACTTTTTCAGAAGTGATAGGCATGCAGACCGACATACTGAATAAACAGGGTATTCCTGTAAACATCGCGGAAAAGATGATCGGTTCCCGCATGAAAGAAGTCAAAAGAAGCATAATGCCCCAAAACAATGAGCGCGTATCGGACGCCGCAAAGCTTTTGAACATTCCTTTGATGACGGCTCATACAGTCGCGGACAATCACGTCGCTTCTTTTCTCCAGAGCGAGATAGAAGCCGTCAAACCCAGATATTTAAAAGACATAATCTCTTATTTGAAAAAACAGCCGGAGTATAAATACTCCTCAAAAATAGGCCATCCGCCGTTTATTCTCATAGGGAGCGACGACTCCCGCTGCGGAAAAGTTTTTGTCGATATGACCGGCGGCACCGAAGGCCCGGTTGAATCGCTTGAAAAACTTGCGGACGCAGGAGTGGGAACGATAGTCGGCATGCACATGAGCTCGAAAGCCTTTGAAGACGCAGAAAAGCGAAAAATAAACGTAATCCTTGCCGGACACATATCATCCGACAATCTCGGCCTCAATCTGCTTTTTGACAAACTGGAAAAAGCCCACGGCAAACTGGAATTTATAGAAGCTTCGGGATTTAGAAGATTTAGGAGAACGGCAGAGTGAAGAGTGGGGAGTGGAGAGTGAAGATACTGCAACTGCTCTGGATTGCTTCGGCAACTTCGTTGCCTCGCAATGACGACAAAAAAGTCTTTGCCGTATCTTCACTCCTCACTCTCCACTCTCCACTCTGGTTTTAAAACTATGGCAATACCTGACGATATAATTGAAAGAGTTAGGCTTTCAAGCGACATAGTGTCTGTCGTGAGGGAGTATCTGCCGGACTTGAAAAGAGCCGGACGCAACTGGAAAGCGTGCTGCCCTTTTCATAATGAAAAGACACCTTCGTTTATGGTAAGCCCCGAAAAAAGCATCTTCAGATGTTTCGGGTGCGGCGCGGCGGGAGACGTTTTTAAATTTGTGATGCTGACCGAAAATCTCTCGTGGATCGAGTCGGTAAAAAAGCTTGCAAAAAAAGCCGGTATCGAGATAAAAGAGACAAATGAAGACGTTGTAAAAGTCTCGGAAAAAACAAAACTATTTGAAATTTTGGAAAGTTCGGCTAAGTTTTATCATAGGCATCTGCTGGAAAGCCCGCTTGCCAAAACTGCAAGGCAGTACCTTGAAAAGCGCGGAATAAATCAGGAAACTGTAAAAAAGTTCCAGCTCGGATACGCTCCGAGGGGGCTTTTAATTCAGTCGGCGCTTAAAAAGGGATATACGTCGGAAGATCTTTCAAAAGCCGGAGTTATAACCAAGACGGAGCGGGGCACTTTTTTCGAATACATGTCCGAAAGAGTTGTTTTTCCGATATTCGACGTTCAGGGCAGGGTAATCGCTTTCGGCGGAAGAACGCTGACAGACCAAAACCCGAAATATTTGAACACCCCTGAAACAATCGTATATTCAAAGTCGTCAAATCTTTACGGTCTTTTTCAGACTCTTCCGGAACTCAGAAAAGAGAGGAAGATAATCGTTCTTGAAGGCTATATGGATGTGGTTATACCGCATCAGTTCGGCATATCAGGGGCCGTGGCTTCGCTGGGCACTTCGTTCACTCACAACCACGCAAAGCTTATCGCAAGATACGCAGACAGCGTCACTCTTCTTTTTGACGCTGACGACGCAGGGAGAACGGCAACCCAGCGCGCGCTTGAGATTTTGGTTGAGGACGGCATCCAGTGTTCCGTTTCTTCACTGCCTGAAGGCGTTGACGCCGACGAGTATCTTAACGAAAAGGGCAAAGAAGAGTTTTTAAAGCTCGTTGAAAAAAGCTCAAAAAGCGCGATAGATTTCATGATAGAACGGCTTTCAGCCGCAATAAAAAGAAATGTGCCTGAAACCAAAGCGAAAGCTGTTTCGGCTCTTTTAGATTTTGCCGCAAGAAGCGGAAACTCGATAGTGCAGAGAGAGTGGATAAAAAGCATATCGCAGAGCGTCAATGTCGATGAAGAAGCGGTATGGCGAGAATTTAAAAAGAAGCAGCATTTTAAAAAAGGAAGCTACGGCGTTGAAAAAAGTATTGATGTGCCGTTAAAAGAAAGCAGGCGAAGCCTGTCGCTTGAGGAAAAGCTTTTAAAAGTTATTTTATTCGACAAAAATTTAATGAAGCTTCTTTCGGACGACGTTTTTGAAGACGCAAGATGCGCAAAAGTTTACGGGCTGATGGTTTCGGGAGCGGGCGACGCCGACATTTTGAACGCTCTTGGCAAAGAGGACGCGGATTGGTTTTCGGCGCTTACGATGGATGAAACGGAGTACGACAACGCTGAAGAGTCTCTCAGAGTGATTTTAAAAGACGTTGAAACGGCTAAGCTTAAGAGAAAACGGCAGGTTTTAGAAAAAGAAATTCTGCTCATGACCGAAGGGAAAATTGCAAACGACGGAAAAAAAATTGCGGAATATAAAAAATTGACGATATTATTAAAAGGTTCGGGGAAATAAAATGGCAAAAAAAGATTTGTTTCAGGGGTTAATCGACATCGGCAAAGAGCAGGGATATTTGACTTACGATGAGATAAACAAGACGATTCCGGAAAAATCCATGGTGGCTGAAAAGATAGACAGCTTCTTTGTCACTCTCGAGGATTTGGGCATCAAAGTCGTCGATAACAAAGAGTACATGTCAGAAAAGACAAAGAAAACGCATGGCGAAGCCGTGGAGCAGTCCGTGAAGATGCAAAGCGAAGATGAAGACATAAATCCCGTGAGAATGTATCTCAGCGAGATGGCTAAGGTTCCTCTTTTGGAAAGAGCGGTCGAAGTCGAGCTTGCCAAAAATATCAGAGAAAACGAGAAAAAACTTAAATTCATAGTGCTCGAATCCCCGCTTATCATTAAGGAAATTCGCAACTGGGAAACCCTGATAAGCCAGCAGGAGATGACGCCAAAAGAGCTTATGCCAAGAGGACGCAAATCTCAGGCGCAGCTCAGGGGCATGGGCGTAAAAATAAAGAAAGCCGTCCAGAAAATAAACCAGATAGAAAAAAGCATAACCGCAAACGAAGAGAAACTGAAACGCAAGTCTCTTTCCCAGAAAGAAAAAGAGAAGTATGCCGCAAAGGTAAAAGAACTGCGCACCGAGGTAATCAACCTTATTATAGGGCTGAACTTGAACCAGGACAAAATAAAGAGGCTCGTAAATAAGATAAAGACCACGGCGCAGAAGCTCAACGAGATAAAGGACGAGCTCAGAAGATTTGAGAGAAAATTTAAAAACTCGCCGTCAAAAGTGCAGAATTTTTATAAAAACTACAAAGCCGGCAAGCTTTCAGCTTCGGATTTTAAAAAGCATACGGGCAGCCCGGTGAGCGGAGTGGAAGAGCATCTTGAAAAAATACAGCTGTCAATTTTAAAGCAGACCAATCTCAAAGAGGGCTCGGTAATAACACCCGAAGAGATGATCGAAACCGATAAGAAAATCAGGGAGCTTGAAGACGTAATACACAGAGACAAGATGAAACTTATAGAAGCGAACTTCAGGCTTGTCGTATCAATAGCCAAAAAACACGTCGGCATAAGCAATTTGGAGCTTTCGGATTTGATTCAGGAAGGAAATCTCGGCCTTTCGAAAGCCGTTGAAAAATTCGAGTGGAAACGCGGATTTAAATTTTCCACTTATGCGACCTGGTGGATAAGGCAGTCCATCAACCGCGCGATCGCCGATCAGGCAAGAACCATAAGAATTCCCGTGCACATGAAAGAGCTGATTTCAAAACTGACAAAAGTCAAAAAGAAATTCCAGCAGGATATAGGCAGAGAGCCTACCATCGAAGAATACTCAAAAGCTTTGAGGCTTTCTACCGACAGAATAAGAAGGATTTTAAAAATGATGCAGGAGCCTGTTTCTCTTGCGACGCCCGTAGGTGAAGAGGAAGATTCAAGGCTTGAGGATTTTATCGAAGATCAGCACAGCCCGAGCCCTGTTGCTAAAACCCAGCAGTACAGGCTGCAGCTTGAGCTTCAGAAAGTTTTGAACACTCTGACGCCGAGGGAAGCTGAGATCATAAGCCTGAGATACGGCATAGGCGTCGGATACCCGAGCACTTTGGAAGAAGTCGGCAAAAAGTTCGGCGTGACAAGAGAAAGGGTAAGACAAATCGAAGCAAAAGCCATAAGAAAACTCAGACATCCCACCAGAAGCAAATCGCTGAGAGAGTATTTGGATTAGACGTTGTGTCACCCTGAACTCGTTTCAGGGTCTGCCGTAATATTTTTACGACGAGATTCTGAAACAAGTTTAGAATGACGCCTCATAAAGAAAAGCCGCTGGAGAGGACTGCTCTCCGGCGGCTTTTTATAATGCTTTGGCAATGTAAAACTTTATGCGTTCGCAAGCATTGATTTGAGTCCTGCCATCTGCTGCTCTTGTTCTTCCCGAGCTTCTTTTTTAGATTTTGATTCAAAGACAGGCGCAAGGTTAAACGCATCGTTTACCGCAACCGCTATTGCCTGTTTAGTTTGTTCCGGGCTGCCCGTCAAACCCTGCGCTATTATTGCGCCGAATGACTCGACGCTTTCTATGTTTATTTCTCTCAAGTCAGCTTCGCTTAAATTATCGGTTTTAGCAATCAGGGCGGTAATAGTGTTTTGCATTCCGCGGTCTTGCTCTATGATCATTTTTTGGTCTTTTTTAAGATTCATCCTGCTTCTTTCGCGCTTTATCCTGTTTAAAAGCCAGACTCTTGCTATCGCGGTTTCTTTATATGCGGCTTTTGCTTCTCCTGTCAGCTGGCTGAGCGTTGTTTTTATTTCGCTCGTTTCAGGCAGAGACTCAACTGCATTTTTTGCCGCTTCTTTTGTCAGCTCCGGCGCTGTCAACTTGTCTATTGCCGGCGCTTCGCCAAACTCCAGCTGCTGAGCCATATTTACGGCGTCCTGTACGGTTATTTCTTTCAAATTAAACGTTTTTTCAAACCAGCCCAGCGCAGCGTTTAAGATATTGCCGTTTTGCAAAATATTTCTGCCGCTTATTTCTTCCTTTATGAGCTCTAAGCCTATTATGTTGTAGCCTTGGTAATTATCGCTCAACTTTTTGTCAAGAGCGCTCCCTTTTAAATCGTCTTTTGTCAAAAATGTTCTTGCGTTCAGCATTTTCCCGGTATTTAAGTCCGTTAAATTGCCGTTTGCTAAAACTCCGCTTATGCCTTTATGGGTATATTCGGCTTTGTCTTCATTGTTCATGCTTTCAACGGCTAAAAATATTTCTATGCCCAGCATTCGCAAATCCTTTAACGTTCTGGGATTTTTATCATCTTTTAATTGTTCCGTTAAAGCATTCAGCTGGTCGGAATTCAGCATAATTTTTACATGCTGGTAATCTTTTTGCTTTCTAAGAGCTTTCAGAACGTCTTTTATCGCTTTATCGTTGCCCTTAAGGTTAGAAATGTCTAAAATGTTTTTATCAGCCTGCGCATTGCGCCATTTTCTTTGAATTTTTGAAAGCGTCGCTATATAATCGTTTAACGCTTCGCCTTTAAAGTCTTTTATCAGATCGGATCCTGCTTTTATGATATTGCCCTCAAAACTTATAGTTTCTTTATTAACTTCATCAACTACGACAAAACCGGATATTTTTGGCAAATTTCTGTTGCCTTGCAAAGCTTTGACTATTTTATAGTATTCAACATTTTGAGCGTAAAAGACTTTTACTTTTTTGCCGTTGCCGTTTCGCATTGTTTTTAAATAAATATTCTTTGTTTTGCCGGTATATTTTCCTTCCGCGCCGTCTTTATCAACCGTTCCGGCGAAATTCCCTTGTATATCTTTATTGACGACGAATACGGCTTCCGGAATAGAACTATACGCTTCAATATCCTTTTTCAAATCTTGGCTTGTCGTATACACGACATATGCCGTCTTAGTATTCTTGCCTGAAATCGTTGAATTAAAACCCAGCTCGAGATTGACAAACGGCAGAAATGTATAAAGTATGTTCTTTTTTACGGCATCAAAAAATGCCTTAATAAACATATCTTTTATATATTTGTTTTCCTTTGTTTCGTTCAAAGCGTCAAGCAATGTCGTTTCAGACTCTTGTCCTTTGTATTTCCGCGTTAAAAATTCGTACAGCGTGCCTTCTTTGCCGTTTTGTCCGAACAAATATTGCGCAGCCGCCGACCGGCCTTTCTTCAATTTGCCCATGTTGTAAATCCTGTCGGCAAGTTTTAAAATGATTAACGAGCTGCCGCCGGATATAATGCCGGAATAGTAGTCGTTTGCCGATTTATCTTCTCCTTTTGTCATAATTTCCATATATTCCATTATTTCATCCGTCTGCGTTTTGTCAAATACGGCCGCGAGAGATTGCTCTATATCGGCTTTAACCTGCGCTTTTCTTTGAGGTATGATATTTTTCTCTATGAATTTTTCATCGGCATTTTTTCTCTTTTCAGCGGGAGTGTCGCCCGGAAAGTCTTTGTAATATTCATAAGAATCTTCAAGCGCATCATGCAAAAATGCGGCTGCGATAAGCTCGGGCTCTGTTATGCCCATTTTGATAAGTATCGCCGCAACGCCTAAAATGTGTTCGATTTTGTCTGCGTTTCCCTGATGATGCTTGTCTGCAACGGCGTAAAGCGCGTCAAGCTGCTGCCGCGATAAAGCAATATCGGCGTTTTTAAAATTTTTTAAATCCTGCGATTTAATCGGAAGCTTCTTTTTGGGATCTTTTTCCAATTCTTTGAGCTTTTCCCGTATAAAACTCACTGCATTAGTTTTATCCGATTTCGCAGCCTTTTCTGCCTTGTAAACAACTGCCGTTTTTGTTTCTTTTACTGGAGCAGAAAAAATACCGGACCATATGTATCTCAGTGCGGCTATTTTGCCATTTTCGCCGTTAACATTTTCTCCAAAATTTTTCAGATTTGGGCTGTCCGCTATGCCTCTCTCCTGACTTTCGTCACGCGCATATAAAATACCGCTTTCTCCGATCTTCATTTCGCCTTTGATTTCCGGAGACCTAAACTGATAGTCTCTGAGTATAGCGTCAAGCTCTGCGGATAAATCTATCAAAACCTGCATATCGGCGCCTTTTGGCAAATATATCGTCATAAATTTTCCAACCTGCGTGTCTCCTGATTTACCGTCATTTAGCTCTGCCAAACCTTCTGATTTTAAAGGAACTTTAAAACACACGTTATACTTATCCAATACCGGTCTTACTAAATTGTATATTTCATTGGAATTGTTGACATTTGCGCTTATATGAAGTTTTAAATTTTCACTCCCTGCAAAAAATGCGGAAGAATCTTGATCGTCAACTATCGCCCAAAAACCATCGCTTCTGTCGTATTCGCCGTAATCGGATTTAGGCATATTATAATGCTTCATCTGCGGATCGGAACTTTTTAATTTTCTGGTTCTGGACTTATTAAAGGCTTTATGATGCGGTATTTTGGAGATAAAATCAGCATAACTGCCGCTTTTAACGGCTATCCCGTGAAGATATGCCGATTCATCGCCCGTTGTTTCGGGATTTTCTTGATTCCACTTCTTATGCCAGTCAATGCTTTTGTTTGCAAGCGCCCTTACGGTTTTTCTTCCTGAAACAGCTTCAATTGCCGCTCTGACTATGCCAACTAATCCGTGCTGGTACAGTATCATCGTTTTTATCGCTTGTTTTACTTCTTCGCTTACGTCTAGCGATGAAACTGCTGCGTCTAAATATTGCTTGGCTAGTTTGGAGTGTTCCGGATTGGCTTGCCCCTGATCCGAAAAGAGAGTTTTTAAAAATTTTTGATAGAATTCATTGCTTTTTTCATTATTTTTAATAATTTCCAAATAAGCTTTAAACGTAAGGCCGTCCTCGTTAAAAGTAATGATATCTGCCGCCTGTTTATAATTAAAGTGATCTCTGTATAAAAATTCCCAAACTAAAGACGCAATACCGAAATCGCCGGATAAAATTTGTTCAGCAGTAATTGTTCCCGCAGCCACAGCCGCAGCGATTTGTCCTATTAACTTTGCTTCCCTTTTGGGAGCAAGCAGAATTTTAATTATCTGGTCATCGGTGTAGTTATTTGCCTTTGCTTCTTTGTTAAATCTGCGCTTAACCCATACCGCGAATCTTCCGGAAATTGTATTTTTGTAATAATACATCGTTGAATCCGATGTAAGCGTACTGTAAAGCGTGTCAGACTGCTGCTGCGATAAAGCTGGCGCCGCAAGAGAGGATTTATAAGCAGCATTCAGTAAATTGCCGTTAACTGCCGGCGATATATTAAGCAAAGCGGCAAAGATATCGGCAAATGTGTCTGCGTCTAAATTGTAAACATCATCCAATTCTCCGGAATCTGCGGCTCTTACATTTAACATGTCATATCCGCCAACGACAAAATAAACATTTTTCATTCTGGACGGATCTTTTAGAAACCATTGGAGCTCTTCAAACGTAATTTCTGATTTTTCTATGTCAGGCGGAAGGTAAAATATTATAGGTTTATTTTCTTTTTCGCTCGCATCAACTATATGTTGCAGCAATTCCTCGGTCCTTACCGTTCTGTCGCCGTTAAACATAATTTCATGCAAATCCTGCCATTGTGATGATTTCGTTAATTTCGCAAATACAGGCAAGACTTCCATAGATACTTTAGATTTCTCATCCTTATAATCTTTGCCCTCGTCCATTTTATTGCTAGATCTTCCTAACACAAAACCGTCAGACATTATCCTGCCTTTTTGATACTCCGCATAAAATGAGAAAAAATCAAAAACTCCTTTACTGTACTTTTGAATATTTCCATTTTGCTCATCAGTCAATTTAACTTTTGCGTAAGAACTTTCCTTATCCGCAGGAAGCAGAGAGAAAATTCTATTTCCAAATTTAACATCTCCGGATTCCAGCAGTTCAATATCCTTAATAACATCGTAAAATGCGGCGTTTTTTTCTTTTAAAGATTCCAAATAAAAGTTACTGCCGTCCGTTTGCAGGGAGATTGTGTCATTAAAGAAATCCAAATCTATGTTTACATTGCTTGCATTTTGAGCGTCAGTTTCGGCCAAACGGACAAAGTCTCCGTCTTTCGTAACAATAAGACCTGTAACTCTTGAAATTGTATAATTGCCGTCACTGTCTCTGTAAATTTTAAAGACAGGTATTTTGTAAGCTCCAGACCATGGAAAATAATCAGATATGAAATTTACATACGCGCTTTCGCCTTTATTTAGATGCATCGGAGCTGTTGTTGTCTTTTTTTCAGCAGCGGCAGAAATAAAATTGTCAAGCCTTTTTCTGTGTTCTTGAGCGGAATATTTGTGCATTAACGAGTTGTATAATTCATCAGTCGCGCTTTTGCCGAACTGTTTTTCTATATTGCCGCGAATTATCTCAAGTCCGTCTGCAGCGCTTTTATAGTATGCCATCCTTCTTGAGCCATCGGCTATTTCAAGTTCAACAATTGCATTGTATAGCTGATCCTTTAGGGTATCGGGAATAATTTGTTTGTCCGGAGTTTTCGAAGTTTGTACATCGTATGCCGGCTCAATTGCCTGCTCAGTGGAAGATTCAGATTTGCTTATTTTATCCGCAGAAAGCGCAAACTTAGGATT
>WQUP01000086.1 GCA_009782015.1 Endomicrobiia bacterium
AGGCCTTGATTTTGGGGGATAAGAATCGACTATTCTTCTTATCTCGCCGCCTATCTCTTTCCAGCCGAACACGTCGTTTGTGACGTCTATTCTCTCGGGTTCTGGTATCCCGTGGCGCACTTTTTCAACCTGCTCTTTAGGCAGGAATTTTTCAAGAGGAAACACTTTATACATTATGTGCAGCGGCGCAAGAATAAGAAGCAGAATCGTCAAAGCCCATGCGATTATCGTGTAGTTGCGGAACCATTTTACGTCCCAATACTTTAGCGTGATGTGCGCAACATAAATGGACAGCACGAGATAGCCCATAGCCGGCCAGTGAGGAAGAATTTCGTGGAAAGTGGCAACGGCGTTAAAGAGTATAAGAGTAGGCAGAGAGAAACAGGCTATAAGAAGTGCGGTCCTGTCTTTTTTTACGAAAGCTTCTTTTATACACAGATATGCCGCGCCGATAAATACCAAAAATATCAGAGGAGATATGTAGCCTGCCTGCGCGCCGATGCTGCGTCCGAACAATGTAAGCGAAAATTCAGGAGCCGCTCCGCCGAAACCATGGCGCAGCTGAAAACCGAAAGAAGCCCAGTCATTTTCGATGTTCCAAAGGATTACGGGTATAAACAGAATGAAAGATATGAGAAGCGCAAAGTAAGGCTCTTTTCTCTTAAACCAGAATCTGTGCTTCGGCGAAAGTATTAAAAAAAGCGCGGCTGAAAATGGGATCATAACGGCGTTGTACTTTGAAAGGAGCGCAAAGCCGGTTATAAGCCCGAAAAGATACCAGTAATTTTTGTTGTTTGTCTCAAGTATTACGATAAATACAAGAAACGCGAGTATCCAAAACAGCGCAAGAGGGGAATCCGGCACGGCTATGACCGAACCGAGAAACGAGAACACCGGCAGGACATTTAAAAGAAGCACTCCGGCAAAAGCCGTTCTTTCATTGTAAAGCTTTTTTACGCATATGAAAAAAATCCATGAAGCTAAGAAGAAAATCAAAACTGCCGGCAGGCGCACGGCAAATGCCGTATTGCCGAAAATAAGCGTCGATACCTTTATTATGTAGGCGATCAGCGGAGGATGGTCAAAATAAGACAAGTCCAGAAATTTCGTATAGACCCAGTAATGCGCTTCATCAACTGTCAGGCCTATTCTGCCTATAAACAGCAGCCTCAAAAGCGCCGTAAATATATTGACTGCCCAAAACCAACGCTTGTAGTTCATATTATGATAACCTTTAAAATCTGTCGTTTTTGTTTGTCATTCTGAAAGGACAATGTCCTTGAAGAATCTAGAGGTCTAGATCCTTCGGCAGCTTTGCCGCCTCAGGATGACGCCTGCGGCGTCACTTTGAGTCTCAGGACTTTAAACAGGTATTTTACAAGAGTCCACGGCTTGAGTTTTGATTCGCCGGACGCTCTTGAGAGGAATTCTATAGGATATTCTTTAATTGTAAAACCGAATTTTTTGAGATAATAAATAACTTCCGTGACTATGAAAGGGTCGTTTGCCTTTAAATTACCGGCAAACTTTTCTAAAACTTCTTTCTTGAACATTCTGTAGCCGGAAGTCGGATCTTTTATTTTTACGCCGAGCACAAATCCAAGATACCATTTTGACATATTGCTTACTATCTGGCGCAGCACGGTTCTTTCTTCGTCTTTTCCGCCGTTCACGTAACGCGATCCGATTACAACGTCGCAGCTTTGCATCATATCGCGGAAACCAGGCAGATACTTAGGAGAGTGCGAACCGTCGGCGTCCATCTCGACTATATATTTTGCGCCCATCTCTATGGCTTTTTTGAAGCCGTCTTTCCCGGCATAGCCTCTGCCCCTCTTCTCTTTTCTCAAAAGAAGATGGACTTTCGGATTGGTTTTTGCCATATCTTCGACTATTTTATACGTTCCATCAGGCGACATGTCGTCTACAATCAGCACTTCGATGTCTATGCCGCAGTTAAGAACGTCTCCGATCACATTTTTTATGTTCGAAGCCTCGTTGTATGTCGGTATCATCGCTATTGTTTCCATATGTCCTCTTACAAATACTTTTCAACGGCTTTAATGACTTCTTCCGTAGTTATCGCTTCCATGCAGTTATCGGTTTTTTCGCAGGTCTGCTTATAGCAGCATATGCAGTTTTTGTCAGATTGTATCTTCGTTCCGCGGCCGTAAACTTCGATCTCGGCAAGAGACGTGGGTCCGAAAAGCGCGACTATGTTTTTTTTAAGTCCGGCTGCGGCGTGAAGGGCCATCGTATCGCCGCATACGACTATATCGCATAAGTTTATCATGGCGAAAAAATCAGAGACAGAGTTATCGGTACCGGTAGAAAATACGTTTGGAATTTTCTTTGCCATAATCGCTTTTATCTCTGCTTCATCGTCTCTTCCGCCGAGCAGCAGCACAATATGTCCTTTTTCGGAAAAATACTTTGCCGTTTCAATAAAACCGCCCATGCGCCACTTTTTCATCTTCCATCTTTTACCGGCGCCGGGATTTATGCCTATTATTTTTTTATCCGTTTTGATTTTATTTTCTTTTAAAAAATCTCCGGCTTTTTTTACCGAAGACGCCGCAAGCGGAACCACGATCTCATAATTGTCTTTCGGCAGGCCGGCTATTTTTGACATCCAATGCTGGTATGTAAACTTGTTTGCTTTTTTCAGTTCGTCATACGCGCTCATCTCGAGCCACTGCGCCGCAAAATCATTTGAAGGAACGATATTCCTTTTGCTGTCTAGAGAATATCCTACAAGTTTTTCGGTATTGGCGAGCTTAGCCAAAGCAAGACTTTCAGGTGCAAGGTCAAGATTTATTACGGTATCATAGCAATTTAAAGCAAGAAACTCGTTTATTTTTTCGTCATTTAAAATGATTTTCGATATTAAAGTGTTGCCTTCAAGCACAGCGGCGTTATTTTTGTTCACAAGCCATGAGATTGAGCTTTTAGGATAAAGCGCTTTCAATCCTTCAAGCATAAAAGTGGTTCTTAACACGTCGCCCATTGCCCCGAGCTTTATGACGAGTATTCTTTTTTCTTCCAGCACGGCGGACGCTTTTTCGTATTTCTTACATTCCGCGCAGCGCATATTATCATTTTTTTGATAAACGCACGGCCGGTCAAGCGGGAAATGCATGCAATCGGTATGGACGGAAAAATTTTTATTCATAACTCGGTAAAAATAGCAAATTTTACAACTGCGGTCAAACTTAACTCTTGAATTTCACGACAAACGCATGAAAAAAAAGGTATCGATGACAGTGCCATCACCATGTGTCACCCTGAACTTGTTTCAGGGTCTAGCCTTTGTCATTTAACGACTAGATCCTGAAACAAGTTCAGGATGACACCCGTTTCATGCGTTTGTCGTGTCTTGAATTTGCTGCTGCTTGACAAGCTATAAGCGTTGTTATATAATCTCAAACGTTAACCGGCTTCGTGCCGGTTCCAAGCAGCCGTCCCGGCTCACCTTCACCCATACGATGTTCGGGGAAAAAGGTTAAAATGTAAAGATACGTTGTGTAATTATGTATATTTACGGGACGGAATTTTATTCCGTCCCGATTTTTTATTTCAATTCGGCCATAGCGGACTATTTTAAGTTAGTCCGCTATAATGCCGAGAGGGGGAAGCCGTCGAAAACAAAAGATTTCGTACAAACCAGTTTATCAGAGTTCCGGAGGTCCGTCTTATAGATGCCGACGGAAATCAGGTTGGGGTAGTAAAGACAGCCGAGGCGTTTGCAATGGCGCAGGCTAAAGGTTTGGATTTAGTTGAAATTTCTCCGCAGGCAACTCCGCCCGTGTGCAAAATAATCAATTTCTCCAAATTCAAGTACGAGACGGAGAAAAAAGAGAAGGAAGCCAGGAAAAAACAGAAAGTATCCCAGCTTAAAGAAGTCAGAATAAGGCCGAGAATCGGCGAACACGACTTGGAAATCAAAATTAAGCACGCCAGAGGCTTTATCGAAAACGGAGACAAGGTTCAGATTACCGCCATGTTTTCCGGAAGAGAGATGCAGCATAAAGAGCTCGGCATAAAAATAATGGACAAGATTCAGGAAGCGCTTTCCGACATAGCGGAACCGGAAGGAAGAGCATCTTCTTTCGGCACAAGAGTGTTCCTGACGCTTATGCCTAAGAAGAAAGACAAAGTTAAAAGTTGAAAGTTCAAAGTGAAAATAACTGCAAAAACGAAAAGGCAGAAATGAAAGGTAAAGTTGAAAGTGAAAATAAGAAAAGCCGTTTGCATTTAATTTCACTTTTCACTTTCAACTTTTCACTCTGCCGTTAAAAAAGGGAGCACTAAAAATGCCAAAAATGAAAACGCACAGCGGCGCGAAAAAGCGCTTTAAGGTTACCGGCAGCGGAAAAGTAAAATACAGAAAACCGGGGCAGAGACATCTTATGGCCGGAGATTCCGGAAACCAAAACAGAAGATCGAGAAAACCTTCCATAGTAGCCGATACGGACATGAAAACTATGAAGAAGTATCTGCCGTACGGATTTTAATCAATTTGTCATCCTGAACTTGTTTCAGGATCTTGCCGTTAAAAAGTAAAAACAGACCCTGAAACGAGTTCAGGGTGACACGACCTTCAAGGAGATTTTCAAATGCGCACGAAAAGTTCGGTGTACACCAGACAAAGAAAGAAAAAATATTTAAGAATAGCAAAAGGCTCTTACGCGACTAAGAAAAACCGCTGGAGAATGGTAATGCAGCAGGTCGAAAGATCTCTGAATTACGCGTATGTCGGAAGAAAAGACAATAAGGCAAACTTCAGAACGCTCTGGATTATACGCCTGAACGCAGCCGTAAGAGAAGAAGGCTTGTCCTACAACAGATTCATTTCAGGACTTAAAAAAGCCAACGTCGCGATCGACAGAAAAATGCTTGCCGATATCGCGGTCAACGATAACGCCTCTTTCAAGCAGCTTGTGGAAATAGCAAAATCGGCTTAACCGTTTTATGAAACGCTCCACTGCAAAAATAGTAATACTATTTTATGTAGTTTTAATTCTTTTGGGACTGGTTCTTTTATGCCTGCCGGTTTCAAGAAGGCCGGGATATGAATTTTCCGTTATGGACAATCTGTTTACGTCCGTATCGTCCGCGTGCGTGATAGGGCTTTCGACGGTTGACGCCACGCAGTATTACACCTATTTTGGACGCATAGTGATAATGCTGCTGCTTCAAGTCGGAGCTTTGGGGTACATGCTTATTTCTATGGCCGTGGTTTTGGTAATAGGGCAGATACCGCTGAAAGACAGACGCATAATGCAGGATCTCTTCGATATAAATTCTTTCAGCGATTTAAAAAAGCTGCTTCACAAAGTGATAGTTTTTGTTTTCGGCATAGAGCTTATAGGCGCTGTTATACTGACTTTGTCGTTTTGGCGCGATTACAGTTTTCCGCTGGCGGCGTTTCACGGAGTTTTTAATTCGATTGCGGCTTTTTGCAATGCAGGATACAGCTCTTTCTCAAACAGCATGGAAAGTTACGCGTCCAGCCCAGTCGTGCTCTACACTCTGGCGATTCTTCTTATCTTGGGAGGAGTCGGCTTTTTCGTTCTGGTTGATATTTATGACAAGTACAAGAACAGGCATATACACATTTCTCTCCACAGCAAAATAGTGCTGAGTTTTACCGCCGGACTTATTTTTTTCG
>WQUP01000087.1 GCA_009782015.1 Endomicrobiia bacterium
CCAGAAGCGTGTATAACGAGTTTATAGACTGCGGGATTCCGTCGGATAAGATGACATATCAAGGCTTTGCCGACACAATGCCGGTCAAGAGCAATGCAACTGCGGCAGGCAGAGCGGCAAACAGAAGGACGGAGATATTTGTAGAGTAACGGCGGATGCGAGGATGCGAAGAGGCGAGGATGCGAGGCAACGGCGATGACGGCGGAAGATTAGAAGATTGGAGGGTTGGAAGCTTGGCAACGGCGAGAACGGCGGAAGCTGAGAAGTTGGGAAGCTGGGAAGCTGAGCAAAGACAAAGACTTTGCCGTTATCGCTGTTGCTCAACTTCCCAACTTCTCAGCTTCCCAGCTCTCTCAACTTCGGCGCGCAAGGCGCGCCTTGTTTGCGTCTTTTCTTCGCATCCTCGCGTCCTCGCATCTGCCGTTTACGTCTTTACTTCGCATCTTCGCATCCTGGCATCTATGCTTCGGCGCGCGCAGCGCGCCTTGCGGCGCCTTGACTTTTTAAGCGGAAATAGTTTATAATACCGAAACTCTGCGGGTATTCGGTGTCCGCCCCGGACATGCGTTGCCGGCAGGATTTATATTTTATAGGACAAGGTTTGAAAGATGAACAAAAAGACTTATTTACCCAAAGTTGACGCAATCGAAAGAAAATGGCATCTCATAGATGCGGACGGAAAAGTTTTAGGAAGGCTGGCCGTTGAAGTCGCCGACAAACTCAGAGGCAAAAAGAAAGTTATCTATACTAACCATATAGACTGCGGAGATTTTGTCGTGGTTACCAATGCCGCAAAGATTGTTCTTACCGGCAAAAAACTCGACCAGAAAACGCATTTTACTTTTTCTGGTTATCCGGGCGGTGCAAAGTTAAAACCCTATTCCGTGCTCATGGCCGAAGATCCGGAAAAGGCTCTCATGTACGCCGTCAAAGGCATGCTTCCCAAAAATAAGCTTGCCGACAAACAGCTTACGAGGCTTAAAGTTTACAGAGATGAGAAGCATTCCCACGGCGCGCAATTGACAAAAGCAGGCGGTTAGTTCTCTCTTTTGTCATCCCCGAGATTTGTAATCGGGGATCTGCCGTAAAGACCGGATTGCCGCGTCGAGGCTTCGTCTCTCCTCGCAATGACAAAGAAGTGCAAGTGTAGTGAAATTTAAAACAGAGGTATGAAATGAGCAACGTTTCTTATTTAAGCGCGGGCCGCAGAAAAAATTCCATAGCGCGCGTGAAGGTTTCCAAAGGCAGCGGCAAATTGATAATCAACGATAAAACCGTCGACGACTATTTCGGCGGTCTTGAAAGGCATAAAAGAGTTGTCATGAAGCCGTTTTCTGTATGGAGCGGCGTAAAAGGCTACGATTTTGACGTAACCGTGACGGGCGGCGGAGTAACCGGTCAGGCCGGGGCGATAAGCCACAGCCTTGCAAGAGCTATACTCAGCCTCAACGAAACGTCAAAAGATGCATTGAGAAAAGAAGGGCTTCTCACCAGAGATTCAAGAATGGTAGAGAGAAAGAAACCCGGAAGGCCGAAAGCAAGGAAACGCTTCCAGTTTTCTAAACGTTAATTTCAACAGCCGTGTCCTGAATCCCGTACTAAGACCTTACGGGACGGGTTTATTTCAGGGTCAGGCGTTAGTTTTTTTTCAAGACACCCTTGCGTCATAACTGTGGCCGGGGTGTCTTTTTTAGCCGCTTTGGAGGCAAAGTAAATGGGGAAAATGACAGCAGCCGACGTAATCAAGATTGTAAAAGAGCAAAATATACGTTTTATAAAGCTTTGGTTTGCCGACATTTTGGGGCAGGTCAAATCTTTTTCTCTTTCGGACAGGGAACTTGAAAACGCTTTGAACGACGGTATGGGCTTTGACGGCTCGTCGGTGGAAGGCTTTGCAAGAATATACGAATCCGACTTGATAGCAAAGCCGGATCCGTCAACTTTCAGCGTGCTTCCGTGGTCGGAAGACGGCATCGCGGTCGCAAAGATGTTCTGCGACATTCAGTACCCGGACGGAAAACCCTACGAAGGCGACGGCCGCCACGTTCTTAAAAAGCAGATCGCAAAAGTGAAAAAGCTCGGATACACGTTTAATGTCGGGCCGGAACTTGAGTTTTTCTATTTTAAAGACGATACCGCTCCGGTTACCATGGATAAGGGCGGATACTTTGACTACATAAACGACAGCGCCAACAGCATAAGAAGAAAAACGATTCTCCAGCTTGAAAAGCTCGGCATGAAAGTCGAATATTCCCACCACGAAGTCGCCCCTTCCCAGCACGAAATAGATCTGCGTTACGACGAAGCGCTTTTGATGGCCGACAACGTTTTGGCTTACAAGATAGCGGTAAAACAGGTGGCGCACGAGCATGGTATGCACGCGTCGTTTATGCCAAAACCTTTGGAGCACGAAGCGGGTTCCGGAATGCACGTCCACCAGTCGCTTTTTGAAGGCGACAAAAATATTTTTTACGACGCCAAAGATGAATTCTTCCTTTCATCAGTCGCAAAACATTATATAGCCGGCGTAATGAACCGCGTAAAAGAGATGTGCATAGTAACAAACCAATGGGTTAACTCATACAAAAGGCTTGTGCCGGGTTACGAGGCTCCGGTTTACATATCGTGGGCAAGAAGAAACCGTTCGGCTTTGATAAGGGTGCCCATGTATAAGCCCGGAAAAGAGAAAGCCACAAGGATAGAGTTAAGATTTCCCGATCCGTCGTGCAACCCTTACCTTGCGTTTACCGTTATGCTTGCCGCAGGACTTGAAGGCATAGAAAATAAAGAAAAACTTGCCGCGCCCGTGGAAGTTGACATATTTCACATGAGCCGGGAAGAAAGAGAAAAAGGCGGCATAGAGTCTCTGCCGGGTTCGCTTCTTGAAGCCATAGAGTACGCCGAAAAATCGGATTTCCTTAAGAAAGCTCTCGGAGACCACATTTACCATAAGCTCTTGGAGAATAAGAAAATAGAGTGGGACATGTATATAAAGACGATTTCGCCCTTTGAGATAAACAAATATCTGCCGATTTTATAAGGCGGAAGCTGAGAGAGCTGGGAAGCTGAGAAGTTGAGCAACAGCGATAACGGCAAAGTCTTTGTCTTTGCTCAGCTTCCCAGCTTCCCAACTTCTAAGCTTCGGCGCGCAAGCGCGACACAGTTGACTTTTTCTTATATTAGTGTTAATTTATATGCCAGTTGTGTATAAAAATGCGGAGAATATGCCGAAATAGGAGATCGTACCGATGGCTATCGCCCCTTTGAGAAAGAAATATTTGGGAGAAACGCTTGTCAGTCAGGGCGTTATTTCGCAGGATCAGCTCAATAAATGCATATTGAGGCAGGAAGAAACTAAAGAAAAGCTCGGGACGGTTCTCCTTCAAAACGGATATGTTACCAAGGACGTTCTTCTCAACGCCTTGTCGTACTGCCTCGGCGTTCCGTTCGTAAGAAGCGCTGACCTCAGCGTGGACAGAGACGCCCTTGCCCTCATCTCCGAAAGAAATGCCAGAAGATTTCTCATAATGCCGCTTTCCGTGCGGGACAGCGTTTTAAATATCGCGATGGCCGACCCTTCCAACGTTGTAATGAAAGACGAAATAGAAAAAATCGTAGGCATGAGGATTTCCGTAAGCCTCATGGACGAAACCGAAATAAAAGAATCGATAGAAAAATTTTACGTCAGAACAAGCCTCGGAGGCGGAGACAGCGGCGGAGAAGATGCGGATATAACCGCATCCGACGACGCTCTGCCCAGAGACGACGAAGATATGACCGACAGCGCCGAAGCCGCTCCGGTTATAAGATACGTAAATTCGATATTTTTTGACGCGGTCGTGAACAAGGCTTCGGATATACATTTGGAAGTTTTTGAAAAAGACGTTACTCTCAGAATGAGAATAGACGGAATTTTGAGAGAAGTCTCGGCCCCCCAGAAAAAATACTACAACGCCATAGTCTCAAGAATAAAAATCATGTCAGACCTCGACATAGCCGAAAGAAGACTCCCTCAGGACGGAAAATGCAAAATTAAAGTAAACGGAAATAAAGTTGACGTCCGCGTATCCATGATACCGACGATTTACGGCGAAAAGGTCGTTATGCGTATGCTCAATAAAGATCTTTTCTCGCTCGATATAGAACAGATAGGAATGGCCGACAGCGAGCTCAAACTTTTTAAAGAAGCCATAAACATGCCTTACGGGATGATACTTGTCACAGGCCCCACAAGCTCCGGAAAAACGACTACTCTTTACTCGGCTCTCAAGGCGCTCAACACTCCGGACGTAAACATTCTCACAGCGGAAGACCCCGTCGAATACGAACTTAAAAACGTAAATCAGGTGCACGTAAGGGCCGACATAGGCCTGACATTTGCGCACATTCTGCGCTCTTTCATGAGGCAGGACCCGGATGTTATACTCGTGGGAGAAATAAGAGACCAGGAGACGGCAGGAATAGCGATTCAGGCCGCGCTCACCGGCCACATGGTGTTTTCGACGCTCCATACCAACGATTCGGTCAGTACGCTCTCGAGAATGTCGTTTATGGGAATCGAATCTTTTCTCGTGGCCGATGCCGTAAATCTCGTTATGGCCCAAAGGCTTGTAAGAAAGATATGCCCCGACTGCAAAGAAGAAATTAAAAATCTTCCGGATAATATTTACGAAAAACTCAAACTCACCAGAGCCACTCCGATTTACCGCGGCAAAGGATGCGACAAATGCGGCAGGTCGGGATATAAGGGAAGAACCGCGATATTTGAAATTCTGGCAATGAGCAGAGACATAAAGCAGCTTATAGTTAAAGACGCAAGCGATATAGAAATCAGGGACGCGGCCATAAGCAACGGACTCATCACTTTAAGGCAGGCGGCTACAAACAAGCTCATAGCGGGCGTTACTACCGTCGAAGAAGTTATGAGCGTTACCACGGCAACAGCTTAAAAACAGTTAATAGTTAATAGTGAATAGTTAATAACCGCCTTTCAGCAGATACCTAAGAAAAAAACTATTCACTATTAATTATTAACTATTAATTGTGAGGCAAAATTATGCCAATGTTTAGGTATCAGGCAATTGACGCCAAGGGGCAATCGTCCAAGGGCTCAAAAGATATGGCCAGCAAAAAAGATCTTATCGCGTTTCTCAGGGGAGAAGGTTTTGTTCCCGTGAGCATTGAAGAGGTCGGCGGTGCAAACAGGGCGGCGATTTCCAAAGCTTTTGCGAAATCTTCCGCAAACAAGGCCAAAGGCGGAAAAGTTAAGACGGTTGATATCGCCCTTTTCTGCAGACAGCTTGCAACGCTTGTAAACGCCGGCGTAAATATTCTTGAAGCCGTTGACGACATAGCCGATATGTCCAACAACGCCAGACTCAGAAGCATACTCAAAAATGTTGCCGAAGATTTGAGAGGCGGCATCCCTCTTTCCGACGCCCTCAGGAAGCATAAAGTGTTTTCCAAGACCCTTACGTCAATGGTAGAAGTCGGAGAAAAATCCGGAAAACTTGCCAAGGTTTTGGGAGATCTTGCCACATACCTTGAAAATAACGTCAAACTTATGAGAAAAGTCAAGGCCGCAAGCACGTATCCTATGGTCATAGGCGGTTTTTTCATAATTGTTCTTTTGGTTTTGGTTCTCGGGATTATTCCGAGATTTG
>WQUP01000088.1 GCA_009782015.1 Endomicrobiia bacterium
TTCACGCTGCCCGTATCGGTGATTATCGTATTTTTGCCTGCTATTTCTGAAAGCTGCTTGTAGAACGGGACTACCGTATCAACAGGCGTGCAAATGACTACGATATCGCACTCTTTTACATCCTGCAAAGACAAAGAAACTTTGTCAGCAGCGCCGATTTTAAGCGCGGCTTTCAAAGTTTCCTCTCTTCTGGCTACACCTATTATATAGTATTTATTTTTGGCGTTCTTTTTTAAAGCAAGCCCCAAAGAGCCGCCCATTTGCCCCAAACCGATAATGCCTACCCGTATTTTTTTATTCATTTGATAACCGAAAAGATAGTTTGGAGTTTGGAGTGAGGAGTGTGAAGTGAATGAGTTTTCGCAAGGGACAAAGTCCCTTGCGAAAACCTGTTAATAGGTTTCGGGGACAATGTCCCTGAGGGACATTGTCCCCGAAACACAGCAACTCCACTCTCCACACTGCCGTTAAACTCCAAACTTTATTTTAAAGCAGTTCGCGCCCCACCGCTTTCGCTATCAAATCCAGCTCTTTCATAAGCGTTGCAAACTGGTCCGGCAGCAAACTCTGCGGGCCGTCGGACAAAGCTTCTTCCGGATTCGGATGGACTTCTATGATAAGCCCGTCCGCGCCCGCAGCTATACAGGCTTTTGCCATTGTGCCCACGTGTTCTCTTATGCCTATTCCGTGCGACGGGTCCAAAATTATGGGCAGATGCGTGAGCTTTTTAAGCACCGGAACAGCGTTTAAATCAAGGGTGAACCTTGTAGAATCTTCAAAAGTCCTTATACCCCTTTCGCAAAGCATGACGTTATAATTCCCCTGCGAAAGAATATATTCCGCAGAAAGCAGCAATTCTTTTATGGTAGTAGCCATTCCTCTTTTTAATAAAACAGGCTTTGCCTGTTTGCCGGCAGCTTTAAGCAAATCGTAATTTTGTATGTTTCTTGCGCCAATCTGTATTACGTCGCAGTACTTGGAAAGAAGCGTAACCTCTTCAACCGTCATCGCTTCGCTTACCGTCGGCATATGAAATTTTTCGCCCGCGGCTTCCATGTATTTCAAACCTTTCTCGCCAAGCCCCTGAAAAGCGTATGGCGAACTTCTGGGCTTAAACGCGCCGCCGCGGAGAATGGTTGCGCCGGAAGCTTTGACCGTTTTAGCGGTGTTAAACAAAATTTCTTTGGTTTCTACGGCGCATGGCCCTGCCATAACATGTATCTGCTTGCCGCCGACTTCGACATTTCTGTTTATTTTGACTATTGTGTTTTCTTTTTTGAACTCTCTTGACGCCAGCTTATAAGGTTTTTGTATTTCGCTTATATGCTCAACCGCGTCCATAGCCTCAAAAGAATCTTTGTACTTTTCCGCGTACTCGCCTATCATGCCGATAATGGTTACGTCTTTGCCTTTGGAAACGTGGGGTTTGTAACCCAGATTTTTTATTTTGTCTATTACCGATTCCACTTCTTTTCTCTTTGCGCCTTTTTTAAGCGTGATTATCATAAAATTTACTCCCTGTTTTTAGAAGATTAGAGGGTTAGAAGATTAGAAGGTTAGAAGATTGGCAACGACGCCGGAAATCATCCAACCATCCAACCTTCTAATCCTCTGCCTTTCTGATTATTTTTTTTAGCTTTTGTATAAACATCTTATTTTCTGCGGGCAATCCTACCGTTACCCTGACCCAATCGTAAAGCTCATACTCATCCATCGCTCTTATAATCACGCCCTCTTTGAGCATCGCTTTGAAAAAATCTTTGCCTTTAAGCGTGGAAACGTTTACCAGAACAAAGTTCGCCGCCGAATCCACATATTTCACTTTGAGTTTTTTGAGCTCTTTGTAAAGATACTCTTTGCCGGTTTTGGCCAGTTTCTGGCCTTTTTTTACATGTTCCTTATCTTTTATGCTGACGACCGCGGCTGCCTGCGCCAAAATATTTACGTTAAACGGCGGCCTGGTCCTTTCGATATAGTCGACAATGCATTCGTCGGCAAAACCGTAGCCTACTCTTAAGCCGGCAAGCCCGTAGACCTTTGAGAAAGTTCTGAAAACAATCAGGTTCGGATTATCTTTTAAAAACTCCAGCCCGTCGGGATAGTCCTTTTTGAGCGAAGCGTATTCAAAATAAGCCTCGTCAAGAAAAACAAGCGGTTTTACGCCGTACTTGTTTAACGGCAGCTCTTTTAAGAAAACCGCAAGCTCCGCCTTGGTATTATATGTGCCCGTTGGATTGTTCGGGTTTGTCACAAAAACAGCTTTTGTCTTTTTATTGCACGCTTTGGCCATGGCCTTTAAATCGTGCGTAAATCCGTTTTTCATGGGCACGACTACGGCTTTTGAGCCCATCAGCTGCACCGCCATGCCGTACCTTACAAATGAGTGTTTTGAGATCACTATTTCGTCTTCAGGGTTAAAAAACAATTTTGCCAAAAGCTCGATTATTTCGTCCCCGCCCGCTCCCGTAAATATATTTCCGGTCGGGAGCCGGTATCGCTCTGACAGAGCTTTCTTGAGCTCAAAAACGTTTGAGTCCGGATAAAAAAATATCTTGTCCAGATTGTCTTTTATAGCTTTCACAGCTTTTTTCGAAGGCCCCAAAGGGTTTTCGTTGGAAGCTATTTTTATTATCTTTTTAAGCCCGAGCTCCCTTTTAAGGGTTTCCACCGGCTTGCCCGCAACGTACGGCTCAAAGCCGCAGCAGTTGGGCCTGATAATTTTTGTGATTTTGTCTTTCATTGTTTCCTCTTTATATTTTTTGCCGTCACCCTGAACAAAGTGAAGGGTCTAGACCTCTAGATCCTTCAGAACTTCGTTCTTCAGGATGACAGACTCAAGCTCTCGGATACGAGCCCAATACCTTCACAAACATACAATGCTTTTTCAGCTCGTTTACCGCTTTTGCAGTTTTTGCCTCTTCTATGTGCCCTTCCAAATCCACAAAGAACACGTACTCCCACGCTTTCTTCTTTGTGGGGCGCGATTCGATTTTCGTCAAATTGATTTTATTGCTTTTAAAAGTTTTCAAAATATCGTAAAGCGCGCCGACTCTGTCTTTGATCATAAAAGCAAGGCTCGTTTTATCTTTTCCGGTGGGCTTTGCCGCGATTTTGCCTATCACGAAAAACCTCGTATAGTTCTGCCTGCTGTCCTGTACGCCTTTATGAAGAACGTACAAATCGTAAATCTTTGACGCAGCTTCCGAAGCGATCGCAGCCGCGTACTGCTCTTTTGAGGCGGTTTTTGCGGCTTCCGAAGTGGAAGAAAGCGGAATCAGCTCCGCATCCGGATAATGTTTTGATATCCACACGCTGCACTGCGCGAGCCCGTGCGGATGAGAATAAATTCTTAAAATTTTCGCCTTGGGATCTTTTACCAGCATGCACTGTTCAACTTTCAAACTTATTTCGCCGCACACGCTGACTTCCGTATCAACAAGCATGTCCAGCGTCATATTTACCGAACCCTCGTTGGAGTTTTCAATCGGAATCACGCCGAAATCCGCGCGGCCGTGCTCAATTTCATTAAGCACTTCAAGCGGCGTGACGCACGGCAGGAAATATCCGGACGAACCGAAACTTTTCATTGCGGCCTGATGGGCAAAAGTGGCCCACGGCCCGAGAAAAGCTATCTTGAGCGGCTGCTCGGCATTTCTGCAGGCGCTTATTATTTCGGTGTATATGGCCTCTACAGCATCGTCTTTTAAAACCGTCGCTTTGTTTGCCGAAATTACGTTTCTTAAAACTTCCCTTTCGCGGGAAGGCACATATACCGGCGCGCCGTAAAAATTTTTCGATTTCCCGGCTTCTACGGCAAGCGCGGCTCTTTTGCCGATAAGTTTTACGATTTCCCTATCGACTTTGTCGATATTTTTTCTTGTCTGCGCCAAATTTTTTTTCATATATTGTCCCCGTAAACTACGGAAGTTGAGAAGTTGGGAAGCTGAGAGGCTGAGCAACAGCAAAGTCTTTGCCCGACTTCCCGGCTGCCCGGCTTCTCAACTTCATAAATATAGACTTTCGATATTATACAAAAAGTGCGGGTTTAAACAAAACAATGCGCGTGCCGCGCTGAAGTTTTGAAGTTTAGAGGGCTTGGAAGTTTGGCAAAGATAAAGGCGCTGCAGACCGGCGCCGTTAATTTAACTTGCCTGAAGCATTGAGGAAACCGATTTGATATCGGCTAAGGATTTCTGCATTTCCAAAGCCGCGTTAATATTTATCGGAGCGGGCGGAATGTTGTCAGTGTCGAAACCTCTGTGGCGGATATCTACATTTGCGGCAAATTGCAGAGTCATATTTTTTAAATCGATCTTATTTCCGGCTGAAGCAAACAACTCTTCAAGTTTGTTTTGCAGGCTTTTTGAAGGCGCTATTTTTCCGTTTGCGCTTAACATGGAAGCAAATTCATCTCTAACTTTTGAAGCGCCAGCTTTGCTGTATATCGCAACATTGCCATCATGCGCATAAGCCCAAACGTCTTCTCCGTCAACTTTGAAATCCATATTCTGCAGTTGATCGTTTTGCAAATCTTGCGGCATAGCCGACATAACATAAAAATTAACTCTTGAGTTATTGCCAAGATCTATATACATATTCTCCGCAGGCTGTTTTGCCGATTCCTCTTCTTTAGAATTATTCTCTTTGCTTATTTCTTTTTCGTACAGCGAAAGCGCTCTGACCCAATAGTCCACCAACCAAGCAGCGCCACTGTTTTCTAACATGTTTTTTGTCAGCCTATAACGCTCCAGAGGCATTACTCTCTGCGTGAATTCCGCTAAATTATATAATTGGTCTATATCTTGCTTGTCAGTATTTTTCTTTATTTCCCTGTAATCTCCGTCCGCTATTTTTTTAATATGCGCTAAGTTGAAATTTAACTTTAAGCCGCCAGGCGTTTTATTATGTTTCCACATCAAATAATTAAATAAAGCTTCCGCCATTTGCGTGCGTGTAAAATCACTCATTCCAATTGCTTTGAAAATATCAAAATACTTCTTGCTGCCGTCGAAATACGGCATGATTACATCTTTTATTAAAAGCCCTGCATTTGCTTCTATCAAATCCATTATTTGCTTTAGCGCGGCTTCTTCTTCCAAAATTTTCAAAACGTTTATAAATTCACTTCCATCGGGGTCGATCGCAAAACCGTCATAATAAAATAATCTTTCAAACACCCGTAATAAAAATTTTTTCTGATTTTCATCGAACTTGTAGCCCCAATCATCGGCTTTGGAAATCAAATAATCGGATAAGTCTATATTTAATCTTCCTATCTTTCCAATTATACCTGCGTCTCTTTCAATGATGGTCCCATCGACCCTACGGAACCTACCAAACGAAAATACTCTTCTGATTTCTTTATACGAGAATTTATCCGTTATAATTCCTTTGTCATTTCTTGGCGCTATTTTTAATAAATTAATTATACCGTCGCCGGACGAATCCATGCCGGTTTCGTGTGTTAAACTCAAAACTGCTTGTCTGACATCATCTCTGACAATTCCGAAATGCTGAAATATTTCATTTGAGAAGGCGCGGAAATATCGCTCTTCTAAACCTTTTAATAAATAATATCTCTCTACTTCTTTGATTGTGTCTATTTCTTTGAGGCCGAGTATCTTCACGGTGTAGTCGTAAACGCCAATAACGTCTCCGT
>WQUP01000089.1 GCA_009782015.1 Endomicrobiia bacterium
AGGCCGAAATACAGAGAGAAAAAAGATATTCGGGCGGATTTTATCTTTTGATGCTGGATATAGATTATTTTAAAAAAGTAAATGATAAGTACGGGCATCTTACGGGCGATAAAGTGCTTTGCTCGGTATCAAAGATACTTACGGAGTGCGCAAGGCCCGGAGACCTTGTCGGAAGGTACGGAGGCGAAGAGTTCATAATATTCATGCCTATGGCGACAAAATATGAGGCGCTGTCAGTTGCACATGATATAAACGAAGCCGTTGGAAAAAAGAAATACGCGGCTGAAAGCGGGGAGCAGTTTAGCGTGACCATAAGCGCCGGTTTAAGCAGTTACCCTTCGGACGCTTCGGATATCGATCAGATAATCAATGCGGCCGACAAAGCGCTTTACAAAGCCAAGCAAGGCGGAAGAAACAGGGTGGTTTTATACGACAAAACGGCAGAGTGAAGATTGAAGAGTGTAGAGTGGAGATGTTGTGTTTCGGCAGAGCCGAAACCTATTAATAGGTTTTCGTAAAACGAAAACTCATTATCTTCACTCTCAACTCTCCACTCTTAACTCTGTCGTTTGACTTTTCCGCCTTAAAAGTAATATAATTACCAATCGCTTTTTATTAAAAAATCAATGACTTTTACACTTTAATCGGGAGAGGCGGGATGGCAAACATTACCTTGAAAAACGTCTGGAAACGTTACGGCGATTTGGATATCGTTAAAGATTTTAACCTTGAAATTCCCGACAAATCTTTCTGCATACTTGTCGGGCCTTCCGGATGCGGCAAAACGACTACTCTTCGCATGATAGCCGGACTTGAAGAAATTTCCGAAGGCGAAATTTTTATTGACGGCGTTAAAGTAAACGACATACCGCCTAAAAACCGCGACATAGCGATGGTTTTTCAGAGTTACGCGCTTTATCCCCACATGACGGTTTATGACAACATGGCGTTCGGCCTCAAGCTCAGGGGCTACAGCAAAAAAGAGATACATCAGCGCGTTCTTGAAGCAGCCGAGATTTTGAGCATACAGCATCTTCTCGAGAGAAGGCCCAAGCAGCTCAGCGGCGGACAAAGACAGAGAGTTGCCGTCGGAAGAGCGATAGTCAGAAAGCCTAAGGTGTTCTTGTTTGACGAGCCGCTTTCAAATCTCGACGCCAAGCTCAGAGGCCAGATGAGAGCCGAACTCAAAAAAATTCATGACAGGCTTCAGAGCACGGTGATTTACGTTACGCATGACCAGACCGAAGCCATGACAATGGGCGACAGAATATGCGTCTTGAAAGAAGGCATCATACAGCAGATAGCGGGGCCGCTTGAACTCTATGACAACCCGTCAAATAAATTTGTAGCCGGTTTTATCGGCAGTCCGCCCATGAACTTCTTTGAAGTCGATGTCGCAAACAAAAACGGCAATCTGTTTTTAAACGAAGGAACGTTTGAAATTGCGCTTCCAGTGCAGTTTAAAGATAAAGTTCTTCCTTACGCCGGGCAAAAAGTGTCTATGGGCATAAGGCCGGAAGACATCTACGACAAGCTTTTTTACAATGTCGCGGCGAATAAAGTCGGTTCAAACCGTTTCAGCGCTACCGTCGAGGTTGTGGAGCCTTTGGGAAGCGAAATATTTCTGCATTTAAATACGGGAAAGAACGAGATGGTCGCAAAGGTTGACTCTCATAATCAGGCCAAAATGAATCAGATAATAGAGCTTGTGTTCAATCTTTCAAAAGCCCATCTTTTCGACATAAAAGACGGTTCGAAAATAATATAGACGGCACAGGGGCGGTATGAAAAAAATTGTTTTCGGAGTTTTTATATTTGCCTGTGCTGTTGCTGTTTTTGCCTGTTCTGACAATAAAGTTTCAAAAGCGCCAATACTTCCGGCCCCTAAACCCGCAACTTATATTGACACGATAGTCGTTGCGGCAAAAAAATCGGATTTTTATCTAAGAATGGCTTTTGATCTCGCCGATATGTTTTTGTCGGTGGAGACCGCCGCAAATTCCGTTTCCAGAGTCCGTTACGGAGACGACGCCAAGTTTGCGGCTTCATACGATTTTTCTTCTGCGGCCGCTGGCACGGGCATAATTAAATCACGCGCTTTCGGCGGTTTGGAGTTTGAGTATTACAACAGTTCCGGCTCTGTGATAAACGATTTTTCGGGTATCAGCGGAAATATTTCCAACGAAACAAAAAGAAAGTTGATTCTTCCGAAAGTAGATACCGAAAATTTGACGCAGATGGGCACGGGCGGAGCAAAAAAATGCGCTATGACGTTTTACAATACGGATACTTCCGGCGCTCTCAGCGTTGATATAAATTTTGTTACCGTCGGAAATCTTAACGCCAACGGAAGTTCTATAGGCGGACCGTCGGTTTTGCTTCAGAGTCCGTATCTTACGGTTGAAAACTCTTCCGGAACGCTTGTGCCCTTCAATGTTACCGTCAACGTAAGCGGGCGGACGCAGCTGGTTCCCGACAAACACACTGTCGGCGCAAATGACGTTTTCATAATACAAAGCGGAAATATGACTATAACCGGAACCGACGGCTCGGGAGTAACATATACCGTAAATCTTCAATACAGCCAAGATAAAGCAAGCGGCAAGATAACCGCTTCAAACGGATTGTCGGCAGATATATTTGTTGATAAATACGATACCTATTACACCGATCCGTCAACCGGCAAAAAAGTTTATCTGCTGTGGGACTTGCCGCTGTAAAGACAGCGTGGAGTTTGGAGTGTGGAGTGTGAAGTGAACTCCAAACTCCACTCTTCAAACTCCACACTTATTAATACTTAACAGGAAAAACTATGAGCAAACAACAAGATGTCAATAAACTGCTTAAGGCTGCGCAGGAGCCTTCTAGGCTTGCAAGAGAGTTGCATCCTTTTTACAAAGGGAAGATCGAAGTCGTCCCGAAGTGCAGAATACGGGATTTTAACGACTTTTCAATATGGTACAGCCCGGGCGTTGCCGCGGTGTGCACGGACATCCATAAAAATCCGGAGCTTGTGTACGAATATACAAACAAATGGAACAGCGTTGCCGTAGTAAGCGACGGAACCAGAGTTTTGGGTCTTGGCGACATCGGCCCGGAAGCCGGAATGCCCGTGATGGAAGGCAAGGCGCTTCTTTACAAATATCTCGGAGGCGTTGACGCCTACCCTATTTGCCTTGACACCAAAGACGAAAAGAAAATTATCGAGACAGTAAAAATTCTTCAGCCGTCATTCGGCGGGGTAAATCTCGAAGACATAGAGCAGCCCAAATGTTTTCCCGTGCTTAACACTTTGAGAAAAGAGTGCCGCATACCCGTATGGCACGATGACCAGCAGGGCACGGCTCTTGTGACGCTTGCGGGTTTTATCAATGCGTTAAAAGTCGTAAACAAAAAGATAGGCAAAGTCAAAATAGCTCTGATTGGCGCGGGCTCTGCAAACATCTGCATAGCCAGACTTCTCATGCTTTACGGAGCAAATCCCGCAAACATTATAATGACCGACTCCAAAGGCACTCTGCACAAAGGCAGAACCGAGCTCAAAAATACTCATCCGGAAAAGTGGGAGATGGCGCTTGAGACAAATGCCGGAAACGTTCAAGGATACATAAAAGAAGCCATGGAAAATGCCGATGCCGTAATAGCCCTTTCAACTCCCGGGCCGGACATTGTAAAGAAAGAGTGGATAAAAGGTATGGCGAAAAACCCGATAGTTTTTGTCTGCGCAAATCCCGTGCCTGAAATATGGCCTTGGGAAGCCAAAGAAGCCGGCGCAGCGGTAGTCGCTACCGGAAGAAGCGATTTTGAAAATCAGGTCAACAACTCTCTGGGCTTTCCGGGAGTGTTCCGCGGAGTTTTGGATGTCAGAGCTTCAACGATAACCGACACCATGGCTATAACCGCTGCTACGGAACTTGCCGCATGCATAGCCGATAATAAAATAAAACCGAATAAAATACTTCCCAAAATGGACGAGTGGAGAATTTTCCCGCAGGTTGCCGCTGCGGTGGGAATGAGAGCGATAAAAGAAAAAGTCGCCGGCAAAACATTAAGCCGCGACAAGCTTTTTTCTCAGGCCTCAGACATGATAAAAAGAAGCCGTGCGATTACGGCGGACATGATGAAAAAAGGCTATATAAAGGCAAGTAAAAGGTGACCCTTTAGGGTCATCCTGAGGGAGCTTTATTCCCGAAGGATCCAGATGTCTAGATTCTTCGGCAGTTTGGGACATTGTCCCTTCACTGCCTCAGAATGACGATTTAGAGTATAAGGGTTATGATGCGAACTATAAAATCAGCTGAAATATCAACAGCCATTGAAAAGCTTTGCGCCGAGGCCAATTATAATTTGCCGAAAGACGTTTTAAAAGCTTTACGCGCGGCTGCGAAAAAAGAAAAAGGAATGGCGAAAGCCATTCTTGGCGAAATCATAGAAAACGCGGCTATAGCCGCAAAAGAAAAAATTCCACTGTGCCAGGACACCGGCACGGCGAATTTTTTTGTTAAGCTGGGAAGAGACGTAAAGATAACCGGAAAAAACTTGTATGACGCGATAAATGACGGCGTAGCCGCCGGATATAAGAAAAACTATCTCCGCAAATCCATAGTTTCCGACCCTCTTGAAAGAAAGAATACCGGAAACAACACGCCGGCAAATATATATATTGATATAGTTGACGGCAGGGGTCTTGAAATCACGTTTATGCCAAAAGGCGGCGGCAGCGAAAATGCCGGCGCGCTTAAGATACTTGAGCCTTCTGCCGGCTGGGAAGGCATTAAAAAGTTTGTATTGGAAGCGGTAAAAGCCAAAGGCGGCAATGCCTGCCCGCCTATTATAATAGGTGTAGGCATCGGCGGCGATTTTGCTTCGGTTGGCGCAATGGCAAAGAAAGCTTTGCTCCGCAAGATAGGCTCAAAAAATAAAAGTTCTTTTTACGCCAAAAAAGAGCGCGAACTCCTGGAAGAGATTAACAAGCTAAATATCGGCCCAATGGGCATGGGCGGCAAAACCACGGCGCTGGCGGTTTTCATAGAAACCAAACCGTGCCACATAGCCTCTCTTCCGGTTGCAGTGAATATACAGTGCCACTCATGCAGGAGAAAGACGGCAAAGATATAATGCCTTTGTTGTCATACCGGCGAAAGCCGGTATCCATTTTCATAAGATGAGCAAACGATATTATGTGTACATCATCACAAATAAGCCCAGAGGAACATTATATATCGGCGTTACTGACAATATCGCAAGACGAATGCAAGAACATAAAAATAAGATGATTGAAGGATTTTCCAAAAGGTATTCGTTAGATAAACTTATTTATTGTGAAAATTATGCTGATGTAAGGGAAGCTCTTCACAGAGAAAAAATGCTGAAAGAATGGAAGCGTATTTGGAAAATAGCGTTGATAGAAGAAAGTAATCCGAATTGGGAAGACTTAATTGAGAAAGACATTTTTATAGTTTAACATGGATACCGGCTTTCGCCGGTATGACAACAAAAGCACAACATGGACATTCAAGAAATAATTTCAAACACAGGCAAACTTAAAGCGGGGCAGCGCGTTTTGCTCAGCGGGACAATTTATACCGCCAGAGACGCGGCACATGCCAGAGTTGTTGACATTATAAATAAAGGGGGCAAAGC
>WQUP01000090.1 GCA_009782015.1 Endomicrobiia bacterium
TTGACGAAAAATTATTCAAAATGCTAAGAAACTTGTCGATATAAGGCGATGCGAGGATGCGAAGAGGCGGAGATGCGGGGTAACAGCCTCTGCTGTCATTGCGAGCCGCAAACGAAGTTTGCGGCGTGGCAATCTAGAAATAAAAACGGTCTTTTCTGTTAGTTTTCAAGTTTGTCAGGTTATTAATTTTTCATTGGGTGTCTCTAAAAACCCCTGCATGTCATTCCGGAAGGCAGTAGTCCGGAATCTGCCTTAAAGCTTGGATTGCCGCGCCCTTGCAGTGCTCGCAATGACAAAAGAGATGAATTAAAACTTACTTTTGTCAACTGCAAAGGATAGGGCGCTCACATCTCGCGCCCGCCGCCAGAACTGTGCGACTTATTCGTCGCACGGCGGCTGGTATGACAAACTTTAAGGGTTTTTAGGTAAACCCCATTACAATTACGACAAAATGATAAAAGGATATATTTGATGAAAGACGCGATTGAAAAAATAACCAGAGGGATAAACGAAATAATCTCGCTCGGAGAGCTTGAAAAAAAGCTTGCTTCAGGCAAAAAACTCAGGGTGAAGCTCGGAGTGGATCCCACTGCGCCGGATTTGCATCTGGGGCATACGGTCATAATTAACAAATTGAAAACTTTTCAGGATCTCGGACATCAGGTTGTGTTTCTTATAGGCGATTTTACGGCAAGGATCGGCGATCCGTCCGGAAGATCAGAGACGCGGCCTATGATGACTGACGAGCAGATCAATAAAAATATCAAAACTTATACGGCGCAGGTATTTAAAATTCTCGACGAGAGCAAAACAGAAGTCGTCTATAACAGCAAATGGCTCGGTGCGCTCGGGATAACGGGGCTGCTCGGCCTTGCTTCGCGCAGCACCGTGGCGCAAATGCTTGTCAGGGACGATTTCGAAAAAAGATACAAAGAAGACAGGCCTATAAGCATAGTGGAATTTATGTATCCGTTACTGCAGGCTTACGATTCCGTTGAACTTAAAGCCGACGTAGAACTCGGGGGAAACGACCAGAAATTCAATCTTCTTCTAGGAAGGGATATGCAGAGGGATTTCGGCCAGGAAGCCCAGATAGTGATCACAATGCCGTTGCTTGAAGGGACCGACGGCGTAAAAAAGATGTCCAAGTCGTACAACAATTATATAGCTTTGAACGACGCTCCCAAAGACATGTTCGGCAAAATAATGTCTGTTTCCGACGAGCTTATGTACAAATACTACGAACTTTTGACGCAGGCTGATTTAAAATCCGTTAAAGCCATGCATCCCAAAGAAGCCAAAGTCGCTTTAGCCTCGGAACTTACGGAAAGATACTGGGGAAAAGACGAGGCGGCGAAAGCAAAAGAAGAGTTTGACAAAGTTTTTGCGAAAAAAGATCTGCCGGATGAAATCGAAGAGTTTAAAATGACGGCGCCGGCAATGAAGCTTTCCGACCTGCTTATGCAGGCGGCTTTGGTCTCAAGCAAGAATGAAGCAAGAAGGCTTATCGAGCAGGGCGGCGTTAAGATAGATTCGCAAAAGGCGGAAAGCGATTGTGAAATAAAACCCGCTGCGCCTTTCGTTATTCAGGCAGGCAAGAGAAAGTTTAAGAAAATTATTCCTATGTAATATTTGATTTTTACCTTCTCCCCTTGCGGGAGAAGGACTTGCGAAGCAAGAGGATGAGGGGTATGTTGCACTTTTGCTTTCGTCATACCCCTCACCCGGCACTTCGTGCCACCCTCTCCCGCAAGGGGCGAGGGAACGACAATATGCTTGTGTAAAACGGAGGAAAAATGAAGAAATTTGCATTTTATTTTACGGCAGTTTGTATGGCGGCGTTGCTTTTTGCTTGTTCCGGCCCGCAGGTGACGAGAGTTGATCCGGAAACCGAAATCGATTTCAGCGGATACTGGAACGACACCGACTCGCAGCAGGTATCAAAAGAGATGATTGACGAATCGCTCAACATGTCATGGGTGGACAATTACCAGAAAGAGACCGGCAGAAAGCCCAGGGTAATCGTAGGGCAGGTGCTCAATAAAACCGAAGAGCACATAACCACCGAAACATTCGTGAAAGATCTTGAAAAAGCGCTTATCGATTCCGGCAAGGTAGTTTTTGTCGCTTCAAGCGAACAGCGCGGCGAGATAAGAGACGAGAGAGCGGATCAGGCGCAAAACGCAAGACCCGATACCGTAAAAAAGCAAGGACAGGAAACCGGCGCGGATTTTATGCTCAAAGGCCAGATAAACACGATAATGGACGGCAAAAAAGGCGCGGAGCTCAAATACTATCAGGTTGAACTCGAGCTGATAAACATAGAGACGAACGAAAAAACGTGGATGGGCCAGAAAAAGATAAAGAAAGTCATCGCGAACAAAAAATATAAAGTTTAAACAGCAGAAGCTGGGAAGCTGAGATGTTGGGAAGTTGGGCAAAGACAAAGACTTTGTCGTTGCTCAGCTTCTCAGCTTCCCAGCTTCTCAACTTCTAAATGGCGGCCTCATGCGGATATCCTTATTATCGTTTTTAACTGCGATTATGCTGTTTTGCGGATGCGCTTCTAATATGACGGGTTACTACACGGATCTGCGTATAAAGATGGATGCCGGAGACTACAAAAGCGCCGCGAAGTTTGTCGAGGATTCCAAGGGCAAGTACGGAAAGAAAAACGTTCTTTTATTTTATCTGGATGCGGGTTTTCTCAACCACCTTGCGCAGAATTACATGAAAAGCGCGGATTATTTTGAAAGCGCCAAAAGAAAGTTTGAGGAATACTACCAAAAAAGCATCACCGCCGGCGCGGCATCCATGATTTACAACGACATGTCCATGGCGTATTACGGGCAAAACTTTGAAAGGGTTCACATAGGCATATTCGAAGCTCTCGACTACATACTCGCCGGACAGGACAATGAAGCCGCCGTGGAAGCAAGGCAGTCCAACACTCTTTTCAGGCGTTTCGCAGTAGAAAACAGCAATAAAAATTTTTATAAAGACGACGCATTCATAAGATATTTTATGGGGCTCGTATATGAAAACGCGGGTTATGTAAACGATGCGTACGTTTCTTATGCCAGAGCTATAGATCTCTACAGAACCGGAATAGTTCCTCTTGCCGTTCCGCAGGATTTGATAGATTCTGCCTATAGCGCGGCTTTATATCTTGGGATGAACGACAGGGCCGGCGAAATAAAAAGCCGGTATCCGTCGGCGCAAAGAAAAATTATGCCGGACGGTTATGGCGAGCTGATAATAATAAATTATAACGGCTTCATGCCTAAAAAAATCGACAATGTGCTTGAGTTTGCTCTTTTCGACATTTGGCCTTACATAAACCAGGTTCAAATCGATGACGACAAAGAGCGGCGGGATTTTGAGAAGGCGCGTTCGGTCACAATTTCGGCTTTTGCAAGCGATTATGTGAAAGTCTCTTTTCCTAAGTATGAGAAGATTCCAAGCCGTATATATTCGTTCGGCGCAGCTTACGCAGGCGGCTACGCGCAAGGCTATACAGTTCAGGATTTGGGAACTCTGGCGCAAAAGAATCTCGAAGCGGAAGTAGGCAAAATTTACGCCAAGACTCTCGCCAGAGCCGCGGTCAAGTATGCCATAGGAAAAAGCGTTTCCAAGGCTGTCAGCGATAAAACAAATTCCGGCTGGGGACTTCTGACGCAGATAGCATTCAACGTATATAACTCTCTCTCTGAGACGGCCGACAAACGCGCCTGGAACACTCTTCCCGAGACGATACAGATGTCAAGAATGTATCTCCCGGAAGGCATAAATGAAATTTCTGTTGAATTTAAAGACGCCGCGGGAAATGTTATGAAAACCGAAAACATTGAAGTGGAAATAAAAAAAGGCGGCAGAACTTTTGCAGTCTTGAGGAGCGCGATGTGATCAAAAAAATAATCATGAAGCTATTTAGTTGTCATCCTGCGCATGGCCGCAGGATCTATAAATTCATAGATTCTGCGACTAGGCGCCGAATGACAACCGGCGCCTCGCAGCTTGCTGCGGGTAAGTTCATTATTGCTTTAGTTTTATTTATTTTCCCCGTGGTGTCTTTTGCCCAGCAGCCGAAGTGGGTCAAAAGCGAGCATGACGTCTATTATCCGCAAGCTACTTTTCTAACAGCCGTCGGGAAAGGGCAAACGCTGAAAGACGCCGAAGCAGATTCGAAAAAGCTTATAGTAAGCAGATTTGCCGACAAACTCGCAGAAAACGGCATTGACGGAAAAACTGCCGAAGGAGCCGAAACCCTGCTTTTGAAACCTTATAAAACCGCCTACACTCATAAAGACGGCGGCAGCTATTATGTTTTCGGAGCCGTCGATAAAAATCTCGTAGCGATGGACTGTAAAGACCAAATATCAGTTATTGAAGGCCGCATTCACGATAAAATAGATATTTTGGATACTTCTAATGCGAAGCCGACCGGCAAGATAAAGCAGATAGACGAGATACTTCTTCTTTATTCGCAGGAGAGTTTTTTAAATATGCTTGCGGGTTTCCTCAGAGACAGCCGCATTACGAGCGAAGTAAGCAGTTTTGAAAGGGACAGTCTTGCGGATCTTAAAAAAGAACTGTACAAAAACGTGAACTTTGTCTTAAGAAACAAGAATTTCAACGACGCCAAAGTGCAGGCATTCTGCTCGGAAAACGGGATAGCAGTTCTTTCTTCGGCGCCGGCAGAACACTCCGGCGAAAAGTCATACGCTTACATAGATACAAAAATCCAACTTTCCACAGCCGGCTCAGGCAAATATTCCTGGACTGCAGAGGTTATTGTTACTGACGGCAAAGACGACGGCACAGCGCTCTATTCCGATAAGTCTTCCGGCGAAGAAAGTTCCCCTGTTGAAACCGCCGCCAAAGAAAAAGCAAGACTTTTTGCGGAAGAAGCGTTAAACGACATGATAATAAAATTTCTCAAAACTACGCTGTAATTCGACGCAGCAACGATAGTTTTAACGGCAGTGTGGAGTTTGGAGTGTGAAGAGTGGAGTTAACGTGTTTTCGCGAAGCGAAAACCTAAAATAAGTTTCGGCAGCAATGCTGCCGAAACACAACAACTTCACACTACACACTCCAAACTCCACTCTGCAGTTAACTGTCTCTAAACGGTATATTTACATGCTTTTTTGTTTATAGTACAATACTGTTGCCAAAAGGGTATTTATGAATAAAAAAATAAACCAAATGGTGTTAGAATTAAGAAAAGCCTTAAAAAACTCGTTAGAGGATTTTGAGGGTCTGTATCTTTATGGCTCGCATGTAAAAGGCAATGCTAAAGATGACAGCGATGTCGATGTTGTTGTGATTTTAGACCGCGCCGGCGATAGAAATGTAAGAGGCATTATTTGGGATATAGTGTCTTTTTTAGACTATAAATATGATTTAGTTTTTGATTTACACCCAATGACAAGAGAAGAGCTGGAACGCAATCCCGTATTTTACGATGAAGTTGTAAACAAAGGGATATTCTATGACGCGGCATAATGAAGAATTAATAGGGTTTGCAATTGCAAAATCTAAAAAAGCGTTACAAGACGCTCAGGACTGCGTTAAAGATG
>WQUP01000091.1 GCA_009782015.1 Endomicrobiia bacterium
TGTTAACGGCAGCGAGCTCTTTTTCGGTGATCATGCCTCTGGCTATGCCAGACTGGTTTGTCACTATTATTATTTTAAAACCCGCGTTGCGCAGCTTGTTTATGCTCTCTGCCGCGCAAGTATATACTTTCACGCGGTCCGGCGAGCTGAGATAGTTTTTGTCAAAAATTACCGTCCCGTCCCTGTCGAGAAATACCGCAGCAGGCTTTGCCTGTTTTTTAGAGAAACCGTTTACGGATTTATGCCCGGATTTGTCATACCGGCGAAAGCCGGTATCCATGTTGCCTTTTGATTTGTCAGACGAAACAGCAAAATGGATTCCGGCTTTCGCCGGAATGACACTATTTGGAGACGAAGTTTTCATAAGACCCCGTTTATTACATTTAGAATTGTTTTTTCCCATTCGTCTTCACCTGTTTTGAACTGCGGAGTTATAGTCAAAACCGCCGTTCTTTCCTTTATCTCGTCGTCAGCGACGTCCGCTATTTTTACCGCGTCTTTTGCCGTAGTTACCAAGCACGCCCCTCTTCCCGCTTTTTCCAAAAACGATTTAAGCGTTTTTAAATCGTACGAGCCGTGGTCCGGCAGATCAAAGCTGCCGCGAATTTCTATGCCGGACTTTTTTAAAGAATTTTTAAACCCGTCGCCAAAACCTATGGCGCAAAGCGAATAAACTATGGAAGATTTCAAAAAATCTAAATCAAAATAACCTGCCAAATCAAGCGTTTTGTATTCGTATCCGCCGTAATACGCGCTCAGCACAACTTTACCGCCGTATCCGAAAATCTCGCGCTCTAAAGCCCGTACTTTCTCATCCGCAACCATATCGCAGTTGGTAATTATCACAAGCCCTGCCCTCTCGAGCGCGCCCGGCTTTTCCCTGAGTATTCCGGCGGGGATCAGCATTCCGTTTCCGAAAGGGTTTGCGGCATTTACGCACACGATGTCCAAATCTCTTTCAATCTTCCAGTGCTGAAAACCGTCGTCAAGCACGTACAAGTCGGGCTCTAAGTACTTTTCAAATATCAAAGCGTTTTCATATCTGTACGCTCCGGCTATTACGCACGCCATCGGAACGCTTCTGGCTATAAGAAGCGGCTCATCGCCGCTTTTCTGCGCGCTGTCATGCAAAGCGCCGTTTTCAAGAAGCGCCGGCGAGCTAGTCTTTCTTCCGTATCCGCGCGTAAGAACAACGGGTTTAAGATTATTTTGCACGGCAAGCTTGAGAAGCTCTATCACAATCGGCGTCTTTCCCGTGCCCCCCCATGTGATATTTCCGACGCTTATCACGGGTTTTGAAAGTTTTTTCCGCGCGCAAAAACGCCTGTCGGCATTCGACAGCGCCCAGTACGCAAGAGAAAGCGGATACAACAGTTTATTCATTCTTATTTTCCAGCTCCCACAGTTTTATATACTTCATCAGCGTATAAAAAGACGAATATAAAAGCGCCAGCACAAAGCCTGCGACGCCGTCTAAAAAGCCTCTTCTGAAAACGTACATCTTCAAAAACATCGCCGAAGGATTGACAATGAGGTTTAAAATGCTGAAGTGCTCTCCTGCGGAGTACATTTCCGCGGCGCGCAGATCCGTGTAAAAATCCGATTTTTTAACAAACTGCTTTATGCTGCCGTAAGGATAGTGCAGAATGTCGCCTTTAAAGCGCGCTTTTTTGCCTTTGCACTCTGCGTCCTCGTGAACAAGCTGATTTTTATATTTTACTTTGTTTTTATCAAACAGCACGGGATGCCTGTAATCCGGATACCAGCCCGAATGCGTTATCCATCTGTTTATAAACATGCTTTTCCTCGGCGCAATCCAAACGTCAGCCGAAGGAGAGTTTTGCAGCTGAAGCAGTATTTCGTCTTTGAGCTCCGGCGAAATTCTTTCGTCGGCGTCCAGGCACACCACCCACTCGTAAGAGCACTGCTCAAGCGCAAAGTTGCGCTGCGCTCCGAACCCGTCCATTTTGCGCTGCACGACTTTGCATCCGGCCTCTTTCGCTATTTCTACGGTAGCGTCTTCGCTGAATGCGTCTATGATTACAATCTCGTCCACCCACTTTATGCTCTCTATGCAGGCTCTGAGATTTTTCTCTTCATTCTTAGTAAGCACATACGCGGAAACTCTTCTCATTTTTTCTCCCTTTTTTTTAACGACAGAGTGGAGAGTGAGGAGTGAAGAGTGGAGATACGACTAACTGCTCCGGATTGCCACACGGCTTCGCCGCTCGCAATGGCGAAAAAAAAAGACTTTGCCGTATCTTCACTCTTCACTCCTCACTCTCCACTCTGCTTATACTCTTGTAAACTTCCAGCGTGTTCGATACCATATTTTCAACCGTGAATTTGTTTTCTACAAACTCTTTGCCGGCTTTGCCGTAACGAGTTGCCAGAGCCTTATCTGAAATAAGTTTCTTCAATGCGGAAACAACTTCCTGCGCGCTCGAAGGCTTGATTAGTATTCCGGTTTCGCCGTCGGCAAAAGCTTCCGGGTTTCCGCCGACGTTCGTTACTACTACCGGCTTTTGCAGCGACTGGGCTTCTATAACCACGTTTGGCATTCCTTCCGTGTCCCACGAAAGAAGGCAGAAAATATCCATTGCCGAGATGTATTTCTGCACTTGATTTTGGTATCCCGTAAAAAAAACTATGTCGTCAACGCCGAGTTTTTTCGCGTAAGCCTTCTGCTCCTCAAGCCCTTTTCCGCTGCCGACTATAAGGCAGCGCAAATCCGGGTACTCGTTTCTCATCTGTTTTGCCGCTTCGATAAGATATATCTGGCCTTTTCCTTTAAAGTCAACTATGGCTCCGGCCGTGCCTATAACCGTCTTGCCCTCAAGGCCGTACTCTTTTACCACATCGCCAAAGCCGGCGTTCATGCCCATTCTTTCAAAGTTCACGCCGTTGTAAACGACTTTAATCTTATCCGCCGGAACTTTCTCATACTTTACAAGCCCGTCCGCGACCGCTTTTGACACGGCAATTACCGCGTCTGCCAGAGAGTAATGCAATCTGCTGTAAAATTTATGCCTCGTATCCTGACGTCTGTGCAATACGACTTTGACGCTGCGGCAAAAAAGTTTTACGGCAAGAGCCGTCCAATAGAGTTTTCCCTGATGCGCGTGTATTATGTCTATTTTATGTTTCCTGACGATTCTTATAAGCTTTACTATTGCAGCCGGCATCAATGAGCCGCGCGTACTGAAAGGCACGGCCTCGATATTTTTCTCTTTCGCTTCTTTAAAAAGAAAGCTGTCCTGCGGCACCGCCATTATATTTTCTGCAAGATTTGTTTTCTGAAGGCTGTCGGCGAGAAAAAGCATGGACTTTTCAGCGCCGCCCATAACCGAAGATGAAAAGATATGCAAAACTTTGTATTTCATTGTTATCCTGTTGCCGCCGTCGCGTCCCCGAGCCGCAATTGGGTTTCTCTAAAAACCCCTAGTTTGTCATTCCCGCACCCGATTAAGACATTCGAGTGTAAACTCCAGCGGGAATCCATGGTATCTTTAAACCTATTAGACGATAACGGCAAACGTGGATTCCCGCTTTCGCGGGAATGACACGGCAGGGCAGAGATTGTTAGAGAAACCCAATGACAAACAGCCGGTTTTAGAATATTTTTTTGCCCAGAGAGATATACTCCTGCGCCGTGGCTTTAAAAAACGTTTCGGCGTATTGCATTTGCGGGTTTTTTATTTCGGCCCAGTACTGATTTAAGCTTTGCGCTATTTTGACATAATCTCTCGATGCGAGCTGCGTTTTATAGCACTCTATGGCTTTTTTCTTTTCTTCCCATACGCCGCTTATGTCGAATATGCAGTTGGGATTAAGCGGAGTCCACACGGAGTACGCATAGACCATAAAATTCATGGGAATCTTTTTCTTGAGGCTTATGAGAGCTTTTGACACTGCTCTGTGGTCGGGATGGTTGTCAAACCAGAACGGAAGAAAAACCGTTTCCGGCTTTGTTTTTTGGAAAATCAAAGAAAGGTTTTCTTCAAACTTTTTATTGCCGTCGAGCGTCCTTATCGGAAACTGCAGAAAATGATTTCTTTTTGAGCCTATTATCGAAGACGCCTTTTCAGACTCTTTCATTCTTTCGTACGTATCGTTGGTGCAGAAAAGTATTTCGGCCTCTCCGCCGTTTTTAACATGATTTATAACGGTTCCGGCGCAGCCTATGGCCTCGTCGTCCTGATGCGGAGCTATCACAAGAACCTTCTTATCCGCAAGTTTTTCTTCAAGCGGTATGGAATAGTTTATAAAAGGCTGCACATGCTCATAAAGCCTGAAAAGATGTCTGTACCTGAGATATTTCATAAGCTCTCCGCTTGTTACGTCCGTCCGTGCGGGCCGGAGCCCGCAATGACAGCGCTAAAACGCATTCATTTTACAATATTATTCCGCCGTTGTCATGGGCGATTTGGACAGCGCAGGGCTTATGGCGTTAAAGACCTTAAGGACTTTAAAGTCATTAAGGTCTTTTAGCGGCTTTGTTTTTTGCCATTTGAGTATTTTTGTTTTTTAGGAAAGGTTAAAAATTTCCGGCACCACGCATACGCGCTGCCGGAAGCAGCCGGCAGAACTACCTTCTGCTGCGGAAGATGGAGTGCATTCTTGGGTCGCTGTATAATGTATTAGCCTTTATAGGCACTATAGATGCTCCTGTAATCACTTCATTATGTCCAGGAACATATTCGCTCCGGTCTTTCGGATCGTCAAAATAAGTACTGTAGTCGGCGAGGGTAATGTTATTAGCTATTAATTTTCTCTGCGTAAGAGCTACAAGATAATGAAATCTTGACGTGCTTATAAACGGAAATCCAGGCGACATAAAATCTTCAACTTGTGCGTCGGCGATTATCTCATAATATCTTGTCTGTAGATACACTTCATCCGGAAGCGCGTTATTGATGAAATTGATGAATTCTTGAGATTTAATCTGCCCTTTTCCAAGTTGGGCTTCAATATGTAATATGCCGTTTCCGGAATAAATGGCATACATCTTATTATTGTATGTCATAGTAGAGTATGCTGTAAAATCGGTGCCGTTGTAGGATGAAAAATCTATTGTTCTTGTACTGAGGTTTGGCATAAACCCGTCAATCGGCTGCGGTCTGCGTGTGTAAATGCCTCCGACCTGAACATCTTCCCGCTCAACGCGGCATGTAACCATAACCGGCGGAATCTGGGTATCCTGCGGGTCGTAAGAGTAAGGTCCCGTGCTTACCATGGGAAACCAAACCGGAACTATGGTAGGAGTGTCAACCGACACGAGATTCATAAAAGGTATAGTTCTTCTTGCAACTGTTTCCGACGGAGTGCCGAAAATATTCTGTCCGCCTATTGTTTGAAAGTTTCCGGTTACCCCGAGTATAGTTTCAGCCCCTGTTTCGCTCGGGAATCTCGGCTGCAATCTGCCATTACCTGCTATAGACGTGGGATTAGCTATTTCATCAAATTCAGGATGCGCCAGACTAACATGCGCCAGATCTCTTACAAGAGCATCTCCCCTCGCAATATAAGCCATAAGCCACGCGGCCTGCTCAATCGTTCCGT
>WQUP01000092.1 GCA_009782015.1 Endomicrobiia bacterium
GATTAATTGTTAATGATAAATGATTAATTATTGTGTTTCGGGAACAGTGTCCCTGAGGGACATTGTCCCCGAGGGACAGTGTCCCCGAAACTTATTACAGGTGCGCAAAGCGCACTCCAAAATTAACCATTAACCATTAATCATTAACCATTGCTCCTTTTTTTAATAATCGGGCTTCTCTAAAAAACCATAAAGTCTGTCATACCGGAAAGTCTCTGTCCGGTATCTGCAGTTGATAAAAGCCGACAAAAGCAGGCAGTTAATCCGCTCTTTTGTCGTCCCCGAGCGTTTAAGTCCAGGTGAACCATTCCGTTCTTTTGTCATTGCGATGAAGGACGAAGTCCTGACGAAGCAATCCAGACTTCAAGTCAGATTCCGGACAACAAATTTCCGGAATGACAAACCAGGGTAGAACCCCCATTGAAAATCTTACGGCAAACAAAAAAGCCGATTGCTAAAAGCAATTGGCTCATATTTACTTTAACTGCGCATCTAATGGGGATATAGGCTGTGCTGTGCTGTGCTGTGCTGTGCTGTGCTGTGCTGTGCTGTGCTGTGCTGTGCTGTGCTGTGCTGTGCTGTGCTGTGCTTGTTCCCTGTACTATGGGTTTCCAACGCCGCAAAAAATTCATTCTTGCAATATGAAGCATTTCATTTTTCCAATTTGCGTATCTAAAAACATAAAGCGCAGCGCCGGCGGCGCGCTTAAAAATTCTCAGAAACCGCAGATAAATTGAAAACCATGGATGCTCATATCTTGGTGTAAAGTTGGTTTTCTAGAGACAAATCAAATTGAGGTGTTAAATTCGCAATCTTATATCAAAAAGAGCGGTATTAGTCAATTTTTAACTCTGAAAAATATTTCACATTTATTTTTCAGAATATTCAAAAGGATTTTAATCTTGATTTGTATAATATTTTTGTAATAAAAATAATAAATTCGCAATTATGACGCAAAAGGAGGCAGAAATGAAAAAAGAAAAAGTCTTGGCAGCGGCAGTTTTAGTATTGTTAGCTTCGCAGGGCGCGCTCTTTGCGCAAACGGCTACAAGCAGCGAGAATGACGGAGACATCAAATCTGTTTATCGGGGAAGGTTTGTTTCAGTTAAAGACTCATATGTTGCAACACCCTCTAAAGACGGCACCGCATCCGCGACTTCCGTCAACAAAACGCCTAAGGCTACCGGCGATTTTTATCCTATGCTTCCGCCGCCTACGGAACCAAAGGTTGCGGAACCTAAACATGAGATTAATGATGGACCCATTATCAATCCACCACCTCCTCCGGAACCAAAGGTTGCGGAACATAAACGTAAGATTAATGATGGACCCATTATCAATCCACCTCCTCCTCCGGAACCAAAGGTTGCGGAACATAAACGTAAGATTAATGATGGACCCATTATCAATCCACCTCCTCCTCCGGAAGAGAAACCAACGGTTGCGGAACCAATTTTGGACCCCGTTGAGAAACCTATTGATGAGGATTCGAAACCATATATCATGAACCCGCCTCCTCCAGAACAGAAACCAACGGTTGCGGAACCAATTTTGGACCCCGTTGAGAAACCTATTGATGAGGATTCGAAACCCTATATCATGAATCCGCCGCCTACGGAACCAACGGTGGTTTCAGAGCCGAAGCCTAAGCCACATACTCCGTTTTTGAAACCTCCTACTCCCCCTGTTGCTGTCGAGAAAGGCAAGCAGGTCAGTGACGGCTACAAAAAATAAGCTTGAATATCAAAAAAAATCTCCCGTAACCTTTTGTTACGGGAGATTTTTTTTTACTTATTACTTTTTACTTATTACTTGCCGTTTATATTGCGCATCTTGATTTCTTTATTTCGCTGATGATTTTCGGAATGATTTCGTATAAATCGCCTTCTAAAGCGTAAGTCGCTGTCTGCATCATCGGGCATGTGGCGTCTTTATTGATCGCTATTATCGTATCGGACGAACTCATTCCGACCATATGCTGAATTTGTCCGGAGATGCCGCATGCTATATAAACTTTAGGCGCCACGGTTCTGCCGGTCTGGCCGACCTGGTGAGAATAAGGTATCCAGTCTGAGTCCACTGCGGCTCTTGACGAACCTACCGCTCCGCCGAGAAGTTCCGCAAACTCTTCGATAAGTTTAAACCCTTCGGGTTTACCTAGGCCTCTTCCGCCGGATACTATTATATCTGCGTCGGAAAGATTTACATGCGCGCTGGCGTCTTTTATAAATCCGAGGAATTTTGTCCTGTTTATCAAAGTCGAAACGTCAACTTTATTTTCAATCACTTCGCCTTTTCTGCCGTTTTCCGCTTTAGCTTCTTTGAAAACTTTATGCCTTACGGTCGCCATCTGCGGACGGTGTCTGGGAGTCAAAATCGTCGCCATAATGTTTCCGCCGAAAGCGGGACGCGTCTGCAAAAGGTTTCTTGTCTGGGGATCTATATCCAATGCAGTGCAGTCAGCGGTCAAACCGGTCTGGATTTTCGCGGCTACTCTCGACGCAAAAGAACGCCCTATATTCGTCGCGCCCATGAGAATTATCTCTGGCTTTTCTTTTTCTATAAGCTTAGTGAGAATGCTGGCGTAAGGATCGTCCTGAAACTCTATAAAAACGGGATCGTCGAACAAATAAACTTTGTCCGCGCCTCTGTCTATTAAATCCTGCGCTTTGGACTTTATGTTTGAGCCGATTAAAACCGCGCTCAAAGGAACGTTGAGCTGTTTTGCAAGGCGCGAGCCTTCGTTTAAAAGCTCGTAAACTACGTGGGAAATTTCGCCGTGTCTCTGCTCGGCGTAAACCCAGACGCCTCTGTATTCGTCTTTATTTACTCCGGCCTGAGGCGCGTCTTTTTTCATTTCAATAGCTTTAAATTTGCATGCGTCGACGCACGCTCCGCAAAATACGCATTTGTTCAAATCTATCACGGCAAGCGGCTGTTTTCTGGGATGCTCCGGTCTTTCAACCATAGCAATTGCGCCGAAGTTACACGCTCCGACGCATAATTTGCATCCTACGCATTTTTCATTTAATACTACTATCTGGTTTGCCATTCTTTAACCTCACAAAAGAGTGGAGAGTGGGGAGTGAAGAGTGAAGATACTGCAACTGCTCTGGATCGCTTTCCCCGATTACGAATTTCGGGGACAGACTCGTCAGTGGAATAACGGACTTTAACAACTTCGTCCTTCCTCGCAATGACGGCCTTTGCCGTATCTTCACTCTTCACTTTTCACTCTTCACTCTGTCTTTTTTATATTATTCCCATATCCGACATCTTTCTTACCAAAGCGGCAGCTTGTTCTTGGGCTTCGCCTTTAAATTTTTCTCCGCCGGCTCTTTGTTTGGGCGTAAAAATTTTCATGACCTGCGTCGGAGAACCGTTGAGACCGATTCTTTTAACATCGGCTCCGATATCCGCCGCTGCAAAAGTTTTTATGACGGCTTTTTTAGCGGCCATCTTGCCTTTGAGCGATGCTATTCTCGGATTGTTGATTTCTTTTACGACAGGGATAAGCGCGGGAACAGGAGACTCTATCAAATCGTATCCGTCTTCCATCATTCTTTCGACTTTCATCGTCTTATCGTTTATGTCTTCTATTTTTTTGACGTAGGCTATGTGCGGTATATTGAGCATTTCCGCGATTCCCGGGCCTACCTGGGCGGTGTCGCCGTCGGTGGCCTGCTTGCCGCAGATGATTATTCCGTAATCGCCTATGTGTTTTATCGCAGAAGAAAGAGCATAAGAAGTGGCGAGCGTGTCTGCGCCGCCGAAAGCCCTGTCGCTAACCAAAACAGCTTCGTCCGCCCCTCTTGAAATGGCTTCTCTTAGCGCGGCTTCTGCTTGAGGCGGCCCCATGGTTATGACCACGCATTTTCCGCCGGTTCTTTCTTTGAGCCTGACGCCTTCTTCAATGGCATACTCGTCAAAAGGATTGATTATAGACTCAACGCCTTCTCTTTTAAGCCTTCCGGTTTCCGCGTCAATCTGAACGTTAGTTGTGTTGGGAACCTGTTTGATGCAAACTATTATATTCATTTTTTCTCCGAAAAAAGAGTGGGGAGTTGAGAGTGAAGAGCGGAGATACTGCCAAAGGCAACCCCTCACCCTCAGGCTTTGCCTGTCCCTCTCCCGCAAGGAACGAGGGAACTACTTTCTTTCCGTATCTTCACTCTTCACTTTTCACTCTTCACTCTGTCTTTATTTTTTTGCGGCCGACTCTTTTATTAAATTCAGCGCTATTTCGTTTTTCTGTATCTGGCTTGTGCCTTCGTACAGCGTCGTGATTTTCGCGTCTCTCATCATTTTTTCAACCGGATACTCTCTCATGTATCCGTATCCGCCGAAAATCTGGACGGCGTTTGTCGTAACTTTCATTGCGACTTCGGAGCAATAAAGCTTAGCCATGGCTGACTCTTTGCTCGTTCTTTCGCCGGTGCCTTTGTCTATGTTTCTTGCAACCATGTAAAGCAGGCATCTTGCCGCTTCAACTTCGGTCGCCATATCGGCTAACATATGCTGTATTCCCTGAAACGACGCTATCGCCTGGCCGAACTGAACTCTTTTTCTGGCATACGCTACCGCTTCTTCAAGAGCCCCGGCGGCTATGCCGAGAGCCTGCGAGGCAACGCCGGGACGCGAGTTATCGAGAGTAGCCTGAGCTATCATCAAACCGTGCCCTTCTTTGCCGAGAAGCTGGTCTTTGTGCACTCTGCAGTTATTAAATATGAGCTCTCTTGTGGAAGAAGCTTTTATGCCCATCTTTTTTTCTTTTTTGCCGAACTCAAAACCAGGCATGCCTTTTTCAAGAATGAAGCATGAAATGCCTCTGGCGCCCCTTGAGGGATTAGTCTTTGCAAAAATCGTATAAGTTTCGGCGTCTCCGCCGTTGGTGATAAAGCACTTTGTGCCGTTAAGCACGTAATAATCGCCGTCTTTAACGGCTGTGGTTCTCATTCCTGTAGCGTCGGATCCTGCTTCGGCTTCAGTTAAGCCGAAAGCGGCAAGTTTTTTTCCGGAAGCTATGTCCGGAAGATATTTTTTCTTTTGCGCGTCGTTGCCGGCTATGAGAATAGGCAATGTTCCAAGCGCGGTTGCGGCAAGCGATAAAGCGATTGCTCCGTCGACTTTGCAAAGCTCTTCGACTACCAAAACCAGCCCCATTATTCCTTTTCCGAACCCGCCGTACTCTTCGGGAATATAAACGCCGCAGAGATCCGCCTGGGCAAATTCTTTAACTATTTCCCACGGAAACTCTTCTTTTTCGTCATAATGCTCTCTCACGGGCTTCATCTTTTCCTGCGCTACTGTGCGCGCGGTTTCAACCATCATCTGTTCTTCTTCGGATAGAAAATAGTCCATTGCCATTTTAAACTCCCTTATTAACGGCAGATTGAAGAGTGGAGAGTGAAGAGTGGAGATACTGCAACTGCTCTGGATTGCTTCGTCAGGACTTCGTCCTTCCTCGCAATGACGGCTTTTGCCGTATCTTCACTCTTCACTTTTCACTCTTCACTCTGTCCTTTTATCTTTTTAAACGCTT
>WQUP01000093.1 GCA_009782015.1 Endomicrobiia bacterium
GCGGGTCGGAGCCCGCAATGACGTACAGGAATAACTTCATGAAATCTTTCATCTTTTCTCTTATTTTTTTATTCTCGTTTATTCCCGCCTTGCAGGCCGGATCCGTCTTTGATTTTGACGAAGAGAAACTGCTCACTGACATCTATTGGCAGAAAGTGCAGGCTCTTGCGAAAGATAAAACGCCGAAGGTTGCTCTTGTGCTCGGCGGCGGCGGAGCAAGAGGTTTTTCTCACATAGGAGTTTTTAAGGTTTTGCAGGAAGAAAATATACCGGTTGATCTGGTCGTAGGCACAAGCGTAGGCTCTATAATAGGAGCTTTTTACTGCGCCGGAGTTCCGGTGAATAAACTTGAAGACTCGGCAAAAGACGTCAACTGGAAGTCTGTGTCGAATTTCGGCGTTCATTCGATCGTAAGCCTTATGCTTAATGAAAATCTTCTTTCTAACGAGCAGCTTGAAGAGTTTATCAAAAAAAATATCGGAGATGTGCGTTTTGACCAGCTGAAAGTGCCTCTTGTCTGCGTGGCGACTGATTTAAACACAGGCGAGAGAATACTTCTCAGGGAAGGCAGCGTCAGTTCAGCAGTCAGGGCAAGCGCGACCATTCCGGGTTTTTTCAAACCCGTAGAATACAGGCAGAGGTATCTTGTCGACGGCGGGCTTTCGGAAAATATTCCGGTGAACGTGGCAAAACTTTTTGATCCCGACGTGACAATTGCCGTTGCCGTTTCGGCCGATATTACGAAACATACGACGGAAAACGTTCTTTCGACTTTGATGCAGGCAATATACATACAGGGAAGCGTTTTGGACAATGAAAATATACGCATGGCCGACGTAGTCATACGTCCCGATGTCGGTTCTTTGGCGGCAGACGATTTAAAGCACGCGTATCAGACCATAGACAAAGGCTTTGACGCCGCAAGAGACGCGGCGCCAGAGATAAAAAAAGATATTATCAGGAAAACTAATGCAAAGTATCTGCTTGAATAAACGGGTCGCGGTTTTATCATTGAGCGCGGTTCTATTTTTTGCGTGCCCTGTTTTTGCCGGCGCGCAGCCGGATAATGACAGCGGAGATAAAGCTCTTTCGGTGAAAACTGAAGAAATGTCAGTAAATATCGACAGCGCAAAAAATAAAAAAGAGCGGATCGCTCTTTTAGAACAATATGCCGAAATGCTCACGGAGACCGGCCAGTACGGCGCAGCCAAAAATGCGTACGAAAGGCTTTTTGGCTTAAATCCGTCAAAGAAGAAAAAATTCAAATATTATACGAAGCTCGGCGATATAGAAGCTTTGCAGAAAAATTACAGTTCCGCTCTGGAATACTATAAAAAAGCGCAGGCTCTCTATCCCAAAGACGCGGAAATAAATCTGAAAATGGGAGACATACTTTTGGCCAGCGGCTTGTATAATCTTGCCGAAAAAAGTTTTCTTGACGCTCTTGCCGCGGACAAAAATTCCGATTACGCAAAAAAGAGGCTCGGCGACATAAGCTTTTACCGCGGCCAATATGCGAACGCTCTCGGATATTACAACGAGATAGATCTTTCGCATTACAGCGAAGAAATTACAGTAAACACGGCAATAAGCCAGCGCTCGCTCGGGAAAATAGACGACGCTCTGAGAACGGTAACATACTTTCTCGCAAAAGGGCCAAGCGCGCAGGTGCATTTTATAGCAGGGATGCTGTACTCTGATAAAAAGATGTACGATGAATCCGAGAAACATTATCTGGATTCTATCGACATCGACGGCAAAAATTTTATAGTCTATGTCTATCTTGCCGGAATATATTCTTTAAAAGGCGATGAAGAGAAAGCAAAAGCGGCTTTGGACAAAGCCTATGCCCTGAATTCGCTATCGCCGGTCGTTGATCTCATGTACGCCGAAATAGCCTATAAGAGCGGCAGAATATACGACGCAAGACGCTACGCCTACAATGCCGTTACAAAAGCAAAAACGCAGTTTGTAAAAGAGCAGGCGCAGAGAATGCTGGAGTATTTGAACAGCGTAAAAAAGGCAGAGTGAAGAGTGGAGAGTGAGGAGTGAAGATACGACAATGGCAACACCTCACTCCCGAATTACTAACTTTCGCGACAGGCTTTGCCATTTCTCCCGCAAGGAGCGATGGGATTTAACGCTTGTCGTCATTGCGAGAGCGGCTAAGCCGCCGAAGCAATCCAGAGAGGTTGCAGTATCTCCACTCCTCACTCTCCACTCTTCATTCTTTTTTGACATGAATTAGTCGTATTTTGTATCATGAACGGAATTTCAAAGAGGAGAAAACAGTGCTTCACTTTAGAAAAAGCGATTTATATATCGAGGATGTTAAACTTTCCGATATAGCAAAAAAATTCGGGACCGGCGTTTATGTTTACTCGAAAAAACAGATAACGGATAATTTCGAGGCTTACCGCAAAGCTGTCAAATCTTACGACAGCATAGTGTGTTTTGCGTGTAAATCGAATTCAAACGGCAGCGTTCTAAAACTTCTTTCAAAGCTGGGGGCCGGGGCGGACACCACTTCCGGCGGGGAGCTTTACAGATGTCTCAAAGCAGGCTTTGAGCCGTCGAAAATAGTATATGCCGGCATAGGCAAGACCGCCGAAGAGATAGAGTACGCTCTCAAAAGCAAAATACTCATGTTTAACGTAGAGTCCATAGAAGAGCTCGACGCCATAAATAAAATCGCTGGAAAGCTCAAAACAAAAGCAAAAATAGCTTTCAGGATAAATCCGAACGTTGATCCGGATACGCACTCTTACATAGTCACCGGCAAAAAGGGAACAAAATTCGGCATTCCTTACGAAGAGGCAGTTGAAGCCTACATTGCGGCTAAAAGCAGAAAAAATATAATTCTTTCCGGCATACATACGCACATAGGTTCTCAGATACTCGACATTACGCCTTTCAGGCTTGCCGCGCAGAAAGTGAAGAAAATCGTGGATGCCGTGGAAAAAAATGGCATCAGGATAGAGTATATAAACAGCGGCGGAGGGCTTGGGATAAAGTATTGCGAAGGCGAAGCCGCTCCTTGCGCAAAACAGCTGGCAGACGTCATATTTCCGGTTTTTGGAAAAGGCAGAAAGTTTATTTTTGAGCCCGGACGTTCCATAATAGGCAACGCCGGACATTTGCTGGCAAAAGTGCTTTACAGAAAAAGCGCTGGCGGTAAAAATTTCTTTATAACCGACGCCGGAATGAACGACCTTGTCAGACCTACGCTTTACGGCGCGTACCACGAGATCGTTCCTGTCAAAAAAACAAACGCGAAAAAAGTTAAGGCCGACATAGTCGGCCCGATATGCGAGAGCGGCGATTTTATGGGCAAGGACAGAACTCTTGCGATGCAGGAACAGGGCTCATATATTCTTGTGAAATGCGCCGGAGCTTACGGCGCGGCAATGTCGTCGCAGTACAACTCAAGGCCTCTCCTTGCGGAAGTGATGGTTGACGGCAGCAAAGCGGTTTTGGTAAGAAAAAGAGCGTCGTATAAAGATTTGCTTTTGAATGAAATATAATAACGGCGATGCAGGGAGGCAGGGATGCGAGGATGCAGGGAAAAGACTAACTGCCTTTAAAGCCGTTACCCCGCATCTCTGCCTCTCTGCATCACTGCATCGCCGTTAAAAAAAAGAGGTGTATTTATGTTTTCCGGAGTATTTACGGCTATTATTACGCCGTTTAAGAATGGCAAAGTTGATTATGATTCGCTTGGGGTGTTGATTGAAAACCAGCATAAAAGCGGGATAGACGGAATCGTTCCGTGCGGCACTACCGGCGAGTCTCCGACGCTGTCGTATGAAGAACACGAACAGGTGATAGAATTCTGCGTAAAAAACGCAAAGGGCAGGATGAAAGTCGTTGCCGGCGCCGGCTCAAATTCCACCGACGAAGCCATACATTTTACGAAGTTTGCAAAAAAAGTCGGATGCGACGGCGCACTGATCATTTCTCCGTACTATAACAAACCCACGCAGAAAGGGTTGTATCTGCATTTTAAAAAAATAGCGGATACCGTCGATATTCCGATCGTCATTTACAATATTGCCGGCAGAACGGCCGTGAATATAGAACCCGCGACTTTCGAAAAACTTTGCAAAGACTGCAAAAATATAGTCGCAGTAAAGGAGTCGTCCGGCTCTCTTGACCAGATGAGCGCGATTAAATCGCTTTGTCCAAATTTGGATTTAATCTCGGGAGACGACGGGCTTACTCTCCCTGTGCTTGCGGTAGGCGGCTGCGGAATTATTTCGGTTTTGTCGAATATAGTTCCGAAAGACGTTGTTGCTCTCGTAAAAGCGTTTAACGGCGGAAATATTAAAGAGGCCGTAAAAATACATTACAAACTTTTGCCGCTGGTAAAGGCGATGTTTGTCGAGACAAATCCGATACCCGTAAAAACCGCCGCGGCTATGCTCGGCATCTGTTCGCCTGAGCTCAGGCTCCCCATGTGCGAGATGGAAGCGGCAAATAAATCAAAACTTGAGCATGCGATGAAGGAGTACGGACTTATAAAATAAAGAGTGAAGAATTGAGAGTGAGGAGTGAAGATACGGCAAAGGCTTTTTTTGTCGTCATTGCGAGGCGGCAGAGCCGCCGAAGCAATCCAGAGTAGTTGTCGTATCTTCACTCCCCACTCCTCACTCTCCACTCTGTTGTTAAAGGAGTTAGGGATGGTAAAAATCACAATATGCGGCGCGGCAGGCAGGATGGGGCAGTCCATAATAGCGGTTGCAAAAGCTGACGGGAACGTACAGGTATGCGGCGCGGTAGAATATAACGGCAGCCCTGCGCTCGGAACCGGGACGCCTGCGATAATACCCGTTTCCGAAATAGAAAAAGTTCTTCCCGAGACTGACGTTCTCGTAGATTTTACAAACCCCGAAAGCGCTTTAAAAAATCTTGAAGCGGCAAAAAAATACGGAAAGCCCGCGGTGATAGGGCCTACCGGCTTTACGGCCGAACAGAAAGAAAAGGCGGCTGAATTTGCAAAGTCAATTCCGGTTGTGATGTCGCCGAATATGTCCGTAGGTGTCAATATTTTGTTTAAAATCACGCAGGAAGTGGCGAAAATAATTCCCGATTACGATATGGAAATAGTCGAGCTTCACCACAATAAAAAGAAAGACGCTCCGTCCGGCACAGCGGCGAAGCTTGCCGACATTCTGGCGCAGTCCAGGGGAAAGAATATCGGCGAAGTCGGCGTTTACGGAAGAGAAGGCATTATCGGAGAGAGAAAAAAAGAAGAGATAGGCGTAATGGCCGTAAGAGCCGGCGACATAGTTGGCGACCATACCGTTTATTTTGCCGAACACGGCGAGAGGCTGGAACTCACTCACAGAGCTCACTCCAGGGAAACCCTTGCCGCCGGAGCCGTCAGAGCTGCAAAATGGATTGCAGGCAAAAAGCCCGGACTTTACGATATGCAGGACGTGCTGGGGTTAAAATAGAGTGAAGAGTGTGGAGTGAGGAGTGAAGATACGACAAAGACTTTTTGACGTCATTGCGAGGCGGCAA